>DALYCS010000001.1:0-74621 GCA_031973615.1 Flavobacterium sp.
TTAGCAAAACTGTAATCGTATTGAATGAATCCGCCACCGCCATATTTTAATCGGGCTCCAGTTCCTGACTCTTTAACACCTTCCATTAACTTGACTACGGCATAGGCCACATCTTTGTTGACAACATCTTTTTGATACGGGATCGGTTGGTCAATAACTACTCCATTTTTATCTTCTATTTTGATGATAAAAGTGGGTTTTACATAAACGCCTTGATTGGCAAACGTACTCATAGCGCCAACCATTTCTTCTACCGTAATATCCACAGCTCCCAATGCTATTGAAGGCTGAACCGGAATTTTAGAAGTAACACCTAATTCTTTTGCCATATCTACTACAGCTTGCGGGCCCACTCGGTCAATTAATTTTGCTGAAACCGTATTGATGGAATTAGCTAATGCTTTTTGTAATGTAATGGTTCCTCTGTAATTACCGTCGGAGTTTTTAGGCGACCAATCGGCGTCGATTCCCCATTTGCCCTTTGGCATGGTGAAATAACTATCAATAATAGAATCACAGGGTGACATTCCCAATTGTTCGATAGCAGTAGCATATACGAAAGGTTTAAAAGTAGAACCTACTTGTCTTGCTCCTTGTCCTACGTGATCGTATTGGAAATATTTATAATTTACACCTCCTACCCAGGCCTTAATGTGTCCGTTTCTAGGCTCCATGGCCATCATTCCGGTTTGCAACATGTGCTTGTAATAAATGATGGAATCTTTAGGAGTCATTAGGGTATCTTTCTCACCATTATAGGTGAAGATTTTCATTTTAGCAGGTACCGAAAACGATTTGATGATTTCATCAGCCGTTTTTCCGTTCAAATCCATTTTTCTCCAACGCTCCGAGTTTTTCATGGCTTGCATCATAATTTGCTTGGTTTGCTCAGGAGTAATATCAACAAAAGGCGCATTGTCTTTATCTTTCATGCCTTTAAAAAATTCCTTTTGTAAATTTTTTAAATGTTCTTGAACCGCTTCTTCGGCATATTGTTGCATTTTTGAATCGATAGTCGTATAAATTTTCAAGCCATCTCGGTATAAATCATACTCGGTTCCATCAGGTTTCAAGTGATCTTTTACCCATTTTCTCATATAATCTCTAAGGTATTCTCTAAAATAAGTAGCACTACCTTCGGAATGGCTTTCGGGTCTAAAATCTAGTTTTATGGGTAATTTTTTTAACTGTTCTTGTTTGCCTTCCGTAATAACCCCGTTTTTCACCATTTGCTCTAACACGGTATTTCTTCGGTCCAATACCAATTGGGCTCTTTTTTTTCGGTTGGGATTATACAACGATGGGTTTTTTAACATCCCCACAAATAAGGCGCCTTCTTCAATGGTCAAATCTTTTGGCTCTTTGTTCATGTATATTTTTGCTGCCGAACGAATTCCTACCGCGCCATTAACAAAATCAACTTGATTTAAATACAAAGCAATGATTTCTTGTTTGGTATATTGTCTTTCAAGACGAATCGCAATGATCCATTCTTTTACTTTTTGAATGACCCTAAATAATTTAAAATTTGATCCCTCACCGTGAAATAAATTTTTAGCCAACTGTTGGGTTAACGTACTGGCACCGCCGTCTCTTCCTAATTTTACAACAGCTCGTAAGGTTCCTTTTGCGTCGATTCCTGAATGTTCGTAAAAACGTTCATCTTCGGTTGCCACTAAAGCTTTTACAAGGTGTTGTGGTAATTCGTGGTATTTTACAGGCGTTCTGTTCTCTTTGTAAAATTTTCCAATAACCACACCGTCAGCAGAAATAATTTCGGTGGCCACATTAGAATCTGGATTTTCTAAATCGTCAAACGAGGGCATTTTTCCGAAAAACCCCCATGAAGCAAAAAAGAATAATAAAATAATTCCTAAAAACCCATACTTAAAAAGTTGCCAAAACTTTCGGGTATATGCTGCGTAATCGTTTGTAACTGGTTTCTTAGTCGCCATGTTATTTTGTTTTTTCTATTCGTAAACCTAATTCTGTAATACCTTCTAGTTCAGCTACTCCGTCTACTTCTCCAGTAGCCCGAACGGCTTGAACCACCTCTACTTTGTATTTGCCCATTCTATTGAATACGTAGTTTTCTAAATACCATAATTTGCTTTCTTTTACATCGGTAAAGCCTTCTCCTAAAAGGGTTCCATCGGCATCTGCCATTTGATATTCTAAGGTATCCATTTTTATAGTGGGTTTCTTTCCGGGCTCTTTTAAGGAAACAATCAAATACATGTTGTTGAACGGATAATCATTATTGTTTCTCACATTTAAAAACAAATGATAGGGATTGATGGTATCCTCTTGTTCAAAAGTAAAACGCAAGGTGTCGGACTTTTTCCACGACCCATCTAATTCTTTATACTCGCTGAAAAATTGTTTCTTATCACACGCGGTAAAAAACACCAACAACAGCAATAAACCAATACAATTAGTCTTTCTTAGGTGCATTTTTAAAATTTGTAGGTTTTCTTTTTTTATTTCGATTGTTCGATTTTCTCTTGGGTTGATCAAAACGAGTTAAACTGTCTTGTCCCACAACATTTTCGAATTTTTTCTCTACTTCTTGAACCGTTTCCACAACATAGTCTTCCAAACCCGCAACGCGTTCTTTTTTCTTGTTAACGGCAATAATTTCTTTCACTTTGTCTACGGGTAAAACCATCCATTGCGCTGGGGCATTGGCATACGAAAACCACATAATTTCTTTGAAAATGTCAATTTTCTGACAATATGCATCGCCTTTTTCGGTGTACAATTTAGTTTCCATATCAGGCATGTCTTTCAATGCGTCTAAATACGTGTCCAATTCGTAGTTCAAACAACATTTTAGTTTTCCGCATTGACCTGCTAATTTTTGTGGATTCAACGATAATTGTTGGTAACGTGCCGCTGATGTATTCACGCTTCTAAAATCGGTCAACCATGTGGAACAACACAATTCTCTTCCGCAAGATCCAATTCCGCCTAAACGAGAAGCCTCTTGTCGAAAACCCACTTGTTTCATTTCGATTCTGATTTTGAATTCTTGTGCAAATTCTTTGATCAATTGGCGAAAATCTACACGATCATTTGCCGTGTAATAAAAGGTTGCTTTTGATCCATCACCTTGAAATTCTACGTCCGAAATTTTCATTTCCAATTTTAAATTGATCGCAATTTCTCTGGCGCGCATGCGCACAATTTCTTCTTTATTTCGGGCTTCAGTCCAAATGTCAATATCTTTTTGCGAAGCTTTTCGATAAATTTTTGCTAAATCTTTGTCTGGATTTTCATTTTTCTTTTTCATTTGAATTTTAACCAATTCGCCTGTCAAAGTGATGATTCCGATGTCGTGTCCTGGAGAAGCTTCAGTAGCTACAATATCTCCAATGGACAAGGTTAATTTTTCAGTGTTTCTAAAAAATTCTTTTCTACCGTTTTTAAAACGTATTTCTACCGCATCAAACGGCGCTTGTCCTCCTGGTAACGTCATATTGGAAAGCCAATCGAAAACAGAAAGTTTGTTGCAGCTATCGGTGCCGCAAGATCCGTTGTTATTACACCCTTTTGGTGCACCACCATCAGTGGTTGAACAGTTTGTACATGCCATAATTCAGAAATATAGTGATTGCCCTTTGCGGACTACGTTTCAAAACGTTTTTGAGCGTAAAGATATTGATTTTTTATGGAAACTTTCAAATTCAATCTTTTGAAGTTGCACAAAAACAAAAAACCTATCTCATTATCAAACGAAATAGGTCTTTAATATCGTATTGTAAACCAAAAAATTATGTTTCTTTCACGGTAATTATATGCACAGGACAAGCCTTTACTGCCAATTCACAATTTTCAACAATGGTGTGGTCTGCCGATTTTAAAGTGTGAAAACCTTTGGCATCAACTGCTTTTATTAAGACTGATTTCCCGTCTTTTTTGGACATTTGAAACTGTGCTGGCGCCATTTCTACACAATAATTGCAACCAATGCATTTATCTCTTTGAAGCGTAACAATGACCATTAGTTTTCTACAATTTTATACATTTTGTCCGATAAACGAATCCGGAACGGCACTTTCAAAGTACAACTATCGCCTTTGGTTGCTTTTTCAGAAGTGGCATCATTTACAAAAAAATCTTCTAAAATTAATTCTTGTGCTCCAGTAGATGGACCGGTAATTAAAATTTTATCACCTTTTTTGATATCATAGGCTTCGATTTTGAATTCGGCTATACTAGATTTTGGAAAATAATGCATTCCTTTTCCAACGTAAACTTTTTTCTGAGTCGCATTAGATCCAGGATTGTCTGACCATTCGCCTAATTTTTGTCCTAAATAATAACCGCTCCAAAAGCCACGATTATAAACGCTTGCCAAAGCTTCCATCCAAATGTTGATTTTTTCTTTGGTAAACGTTCCTTCATAATATGAATCGATGGCTTCACGATACGTTTTGATAACGGTAGCTACATAATCTGCCGCACGTCCACGCCCTTCAATTTTTAACACTTTGATACCTGAATCAATAACTTGGTCCAGAAAGTCTAATGTACATAAATCCTTTGGCGACATTAAATATTCATTATCAACTTCTATTTCAAAACCTGATTCTTGGTCAATAACCGTATATTTTTTTCGACAATTTTGTTTACAAGCCCCACGATTGGCTGATGAATTATGCGAATGTAAACTCAAATAACATTTGCCCGAAACCGCCATACACAAAGCGCCGTGACCAAAAATTTCAATTTCTACTAAATTACCACTTGGCCCTTTCACTTGTTCTTTTTCGATGTCTTCGGTAATTTTTTTCACTTGACGTAAACTCAACTCACGAGACAATACAATGGTATCGGCAAACATAGCATAGAATTTTACAGTTTCGATATTAGTCACATTCAATTGGGTAGAAATATGCACTTCCATTCCAATGGTTCTAGCCGTCATAATTACCGCTTGGTCGGATGCAATTACGGCAGTAATTCCAGCTTCTTTAGCTTTAGTCAACAGTGTTTTTACAATCGATAAATCATGATCGTAAATAATTGTATTTAGCGTTAAATAAGTTCTAACATTTTTTGCGTTGCAACGACGCGCAATTTCTGGTAAATCATCCAAAACGAAATTTACTGTTGCGCGGGCACGCATGTTCAACTGCTCCACACCAAAATAAATCGAATCACAACCATTATCTAAAGCCGCTTGCATGGATTCGAAATTTCCTGCAGGCGCCATTAATTCTATTCTTCCAGAGGTTGTCATTAGCTGATAATTTTAAATAGTTTATCCGATAATCTTACTCTAAAAGACACTTCGAAAGTTACTTTATCGCCAACTTTAGCTACTGGATTTTCAGTTCCGTTTACCAACATTTTTTCTAAAACCAATTCTTGATTGCCCGTTGTTGGACCCGAAATTAGAAGTCTATCACCAATATTTAATTCTTGGTTTTCTATAACGAAAAGTCCTACTTGCGCTTTCACATAATAATGTTCGGCTTTACCAAGCAATACTTTTTTTACTTTTATCTTCTGTCGAATGTCTTTCGTTTTTTCGGCTACAGCCAAAGGTTTATCGGACAATTCGCCTGAATGTTTGAATTTCAATTTCTCCGATTTCCCTTTTCGGAACACTTTATTACCCACTTGTTTTCCTCTGCGAAGTTTCACTTGTTCGGCTAATGGTAAATGAGTGATTTCTAAACATTCTGTTGAACAGCAATTTTCCATTGCAGCTTTACATTCGTCACATTGAATGAATAATAAATGGCAACCGTCGTTTAAACAATTGGTGTGATTGTCACACGGTTTTCCACATTGATGGCATTGTGAAACGATATCGTCGGTAATTCTTTCGCCCAAGCGATGATCAAATACAAAGTTTTTTCCGATGAATTTACTTTCTAGGTTTTCTTCTTTGATTTGTTTGGCATAATTGATGATTCCGCCTTCTAATTGGAAAACATTCTTAAATCCTTGGTGTTTGAAATAGGCCGATGCTTTTTCACAACGAATGCCTCCCGTACAATACATCACCAAATTTTTATCTTCTTTAAAGTTTTGTAATTGCTCATTAATTATGGGCAAACTTTCTCTAAAAGTCTCTACATCAGGCGTAATGGCGCCTTTAAAATGGCCAATTTCACTTTCATAATGGTTTCTAAAATCAACAACAATTGTGTTGGGATCTTCTAAAATTTGATTGAATTCCTTAGCTTTTAAATGTACGCCAATATTGGTGACATCAAAGGTATCGTCGTTCAAACCATCGGCCACAATTTTATCGCGCACTTTTACGGTCAATTTTAAAAACGAATGATCGTCGTGCTCTACAGCCACATTCAAACGAATGCCGCGCATAAAGGGATAAACTTCTAGGGTTTCACGAAAGGCTTCAAAATTTTCGGCAGGAACCGACATTTGTGCGTTGATTCCTTCTTTGGCAACATAGGTGCGCCCCAAGGCATCTAGTGCATTCCAAACGATAAATAAATCGTCTCTAAATTTTTTAGGATCTTCAATTTTGGCATACGCATAGAAAGACAACGTGAGGCGTTGTTTGCCAGCTTGATCAATAAGCTCGGCTCTTTCTTCTGCGCTTAAAGTGTTATACAGTTGCATGCTATAAACGTTTAAGTGAGAAATAGATTGTAATAATTGCGAATTCTAAATGGAAGAATTCGGCTACAAATATAGAAATTTTGAATAAAAAATAGTGCCTTTACAGAATACAAAAACATATTAACAATTTTTGGAACAAATAAAAAAAGCTGTATTTTTACGAAAAATAATCTATTATGAGTGCAGATAAAGAAGCCAAATTAAAAGCCTTACAATTAACGTTAGACAAACTGGACAAAACCTACGGAAAAGGTACCGTAATGAAATTAGGCGATAGCGCCGTTGAAGAGGTAGATTCTATCCCTTCAGGTTCATTAGGTGTTGACTTAGCTTTAGGAGTAAACGGCTACCCAAGAGGTAGAGTTATTGAAATTTATGGCCCAGAGTCATCCGGTAAAACTACGTTAACCTTACACGCCATTGCTGAAGCTCAAAAAGCAGGTGGAATTGCAGCATTTATCGATGCTGAACACGCTTTCGATCGTTTTTATGCCGAAAAATTAGGTGTTGATATTGATAATTTAATCATTTCACAACCTGATAACGGAGAGCAAGCGCTTGAAATTGCAGAAAGTTTAATTCGCTCTGGAGCAGTAGACATTGTTGTCATTGACTCGGTTGCGGCTTTAACGCCCAAAAGCGAAATCGAAGGCGATATGGGAGATAGCAAAATGGGATTACATGCTCGTTTGATGTCGCAAGCCTTGAGAAAATTAACCGGAACCATTCACAAAACCAATTGTACGGTATTCTTCATCAACCAGTTGCGTGATAAAATTGGGGTGATGTTTGGAAGTCCAGAAACTACAACTGGTGGAAATGCGTTGAAATTTTATGCTTCAGTGCGAATTGATATTAGAAAATCGACTCAAATTAAAGACGGAGACAACGTATTAGGAAATAGAACCAAAGTTAAAATTGTTAAAAATAAAGTGGCACCACCTTTTAGAACGGCAGAATTTGACATCATGTATGGGGAAGGAATTTCTAAAGTAGGTGAGGTACTTGACTTAGCTGTTGAATTTGAAATCATCAAAAAAAGTGGGTCATGGTTCAGTTATGGGGAAACCAAATTAGGACAAGGTAGAGATGCTGTAAAAGTGATGATCAAAGATAATCCGGAATTAATGGACGAACTGGAAATGAAAATTAAGGAAACCATTAAAGAAAATAATGCATAAATAAAAAATCACGCTTAGAGCGTGATTTTTTTTATACATCAGATTCTAATGCAGATAAAATCATTTTTCTAGCTTGCTGTTTCAATTCGTTTTTATCCCCAAGGGTTTTTCCTTGGGTAAGAATAATAGGTAAAATTTTTGCCCGCATTTTCCCAGGACTTCCACTAAAAAAAGTATAGGAAAATCGTTTCTTATTATCGTAAAAAACCATCGGCACAATCGGCAATTGGTGTTCAATCGCAATGCGAAAAGCGCCGTCTTTAAATTCGTCCAAGACAATGTGTTCTTCAGGTACGCCACCTTCAGGAAATATACAAATACTCAGACCTTGCTGGATTCTTTTTTGTGCTCGTTCAAAAACTTGAAAGCGACTTTTACTACTGTTTCGATCGACTAAAATACATACGCGTTTGTATATAAAACCAAAAATTGGAATTTGGGCCAACTCTTTTTTACCCACAAAAACAAACGGGTGGTTTTTTACCAAAACGAGCATCAGCATAATATCGGTCATGGAAGTATGATTGGCAACCAATACATAACTTTTCCCTTCCTCAAAAACATCTGAACCCGAAATTTTATAGTTAAATCCCATTCCTATTAAAATAATTTTTGCCCAAATACGAGCAATTTTAAAAAACAAAGGGTAGGTTTTTTCGCTTAGTATTGTGGCAAGAATTACTGGGAAAAAGACAACAATTGGAACAAATACCAATACATAATACCAAATGCGATACAGTAAATAAAGTGGGTATTTGATCATTTTGATTCGTTTGACAATTATAGCAATCCAAAAGTAATCATTTTAATAAAACTGAACTCTTTTTACTTTTGGGTTTTTGCTTTACATTTGCAATTCAGTTTCGTAATTAATACGCTTGGCGAATAACTTTGCAATACAAATAGACAATGGCAAAAATATTAACAGGAATTCAAAGTACCGGCACGCCTCACTTAGGTAATTTATTGGGCGCGATTTTGCCTGCAATACAAATGGCTAATAATCCGGCGAATGCTTCGTTTTTATTTATCGCCGATTTGCATTCTATTACACAAATTAAAAACGGTGCCGAACTCAAACACAACACCTACAGCACGGCTGCTGCATGGTTAGCTTGCGGATTAGATACGAAAAAAGCCGTATTTTACAGACAATCGGATGTGCCACAAACGGCAGAGTTGTCATGGTATTTGAGCTGTTTTTTTCCGTTCCAACGGTTAACTTTGGCCCATTCCTTTAAAGATAAAGCCGACCGTTTAGAAGATGTGAATGCAGGTTTGTTTACCTATCCGATGCTTATGGCTGCTGATATTTTATTGTACGACGCCGAAATTGTTCCGGTAGGGAAAGATCAAATGCAACATTTAGAAATTACTAGAGATGTGGCTTCTAGATTTAACCATCAAATGGGTGAAACGTTTGTATTGCCGGAAGGAAAAACAAGTGAAGATACCATGTTAATTCCGGGAACAGACGGGCAAAAAATGAGCAAATCTCGAAACAATATCATCAATATTTTTCTAGACGATAAAGCCTTATTGAAACAAATAAAGGCAATTGAAACCGACAGTACGCCGCTCGAAGAGCCGAAAAATCCGGACACTTGTAATGTATTTGCGTTGTATAAATTATTGGCAACTACAGATCAAGTGGCTGAATTGCGTGGCAAATATGAAGCTGGAAATTTTGGTTATGGTCATGCCAAACAAGCACTTTTTGATTTGATCGTTGAAAAATTTGCCTCAGAAAGAGAAAAATACAATTACTACATCAACAATCTAGATGAACTAGATGCTTTACTACAAGAGGGTGCTGCCAAAGCAAGTAGTGTTGCAAGTGGTGTTTTGAAAAGAGTGCGAGAAAAGTTGGGTTACGAATAATTTGTCATCCTATTTCGAAGAAACTATACCCATTTCCAATTGTCCATCAAACCGCCTCAAACATTTTTCCGGGTAACGGTCGTATTACTCCTTGTAATTCCATATTCAACAAAAGAGATGACAGCCGATAAATAGGCATATTGCACGTTAATGCAAGAACATCTATTGCTTCTTTCCCTGATTTTTGAAGGGCGTTATAAATGGTTTGCTCTTCGGCTGTTAGCGTAACAAAAAGTTGTTTCTGTATGGACTTCTGTTCGATTTTTGAAACTGTCGGAAGCTCCCAATTCAATAGGTATATTAAATCTGCTGCCGAAGTAAGTAAGTTGGCGCGCTGCGTTTTGATCAACTGATTGCAGCCTTGACTAAATTTATCGGTGCTTCTTCCAGGAACGGCAAACACATCTCGATTGTAATCATTAGCTAAATTTGCGGTGACTAATGATCCTCCTTTTTCGGCGCTTTCAATGACTATGGTTGCTTCACTCATTCCGGCGACAATTCGATTGCGTTTGATAAAATTTTCTTTATCGGGCTGGCTGCTGCTCCAAAACTCGGTAATGAATCCGCCGTTTTGTTCCATTTTTACGCTATACTTTTTATGTGTTTTGGGATACATTTGATTCAATCCGTGCGCTAATACACCTATCGTTTGCAAACCACAGTCCATGGCTATTTGATGGGCATAAATATCTACACCATAGGCAAAACCACTCACAATTATCGGTTGTAAGGGCACCAAATCTTCAATAAGTTTCTTCGTAACTTCAGCGCCGTAACTGGTCATTTGGCGTGTTCCAACGATGCTGATTATTTTTCGATTCTGTAAATCAACCGTGCCCGATTGAAACAAGAGCACAGGACTATCATAACAATGTTTTAAGCGAAAAGGATACTTTTCGTCTTGAAAATACAACGGGGAAATTTGCTCTTTTGAAAGAAATTGGAGTTCGGCATCGGCTTTTGCAAAAACCGCTTTGTTGTGTAGGTTTTTGACCAGGGTTGCGCCAATGCTTTCAATTTTTTGGAGTTGGGATTTTTTAGCAGCAAACACTTCCTCGGCATTACCGCAGTAATGAATGAGTTTTTTAGCGAGCACGTCGCCCACTCCTTCTACTTGCAACAGGGCAAGGGTATAAAATAATTCTGACGTTTTCATGGCGTGTAAAATTTGATTCGGCTTATAATGGAACCACAAAAATACTAGTTTTAAGTTGCCTTGCAAAACAAAAGACAAATGGGAATCAAAAAAAGTAACTAATTTGTTATCAATTGTTTAGAACAAAACTAAAATTGTTAATAATTTTTGTTGATAAAATTTTGAAATTCATCTTGATTATATAACTTTGTTGTTATGCAGATAGAAAAACACATATCCGATTTATTATATCGTTATCAGTGCGTTACCGTGCCGGGTTTTGGTGCGTTTTTAACCGAAATTATCCCTGCGCATGTTACGGGAAGCGCCAGTTCGTTTTTTCCGCCTAAAAAGGTGGTTTCATTCAATGCGAATGTAAAAAATAACGATGGTTTGTTAGCCAATCATGTGGCATTGCAAGAAAAAATGTCTTATGAATTAGCCGTTATCAAAATTAACGAAGTGGTTAACGAATGGTCGTATTTGTTGCAAAATCGCAACCGTGTTGTAGTAAAAAACATCGGTGAAATTTCCGTAAATAATGAAATGAATTGGGTGTTTGAACCCTCTAATACCGTTAATTATTTAACCGATGCTTTTGGATTATCCTCTTTTGTTTCTCCTGAAATCACAAGAGAAGTATTATTAAAGCAAGTGGAGGCTTTAGAAGAAAGAGCGCCTATTGTTTTTACACCTCAACGAAAAAGAAATTATTCGTATTTAAAATATGCAGCTGTACTTACCTTAATGTTAGGGGCTGGAACTTTTGGATATAAAGTACATTATGACCAACAAATCATGGAACAAACCCTGATCGTTGAGAAAAAAGTGCAAGAAAAAGTACAACAGCAAATTCAAGAAGCTACCTTTGTGCTTTCCAATCCAATGCCTTCTGTGGCACTTGCGTTGCCAGAAGAAAAACTACCGTATCATTTAGTGGCTGGCGCCTATAGAAGTGAAGAAAACGCCAATAAAGCAATTGCGGAATTAGTGGCTTCAGGTTTTGAAAAAGCTAAAATGTTACCCTTAAACAAACACGGTTTGTATCCTGTCGTTTTTGCAAGTTTTAAAACACTAAAAGAAGCGCAAGCCGAACGCAAAGCCATACAAAAATCACATAATGCAGAAGCTTGGTTATTGATTGACTAAGCAATTGCACGTTTTAATCCCAACTAAAAATCCCAATTTTGGGATTTTTTTATGCTTTTTAATCACGATTTCCGTAGTATCTTTGCAAAAAAAACAATGCAGCCAAAATTTCCATCAGAATCGGTAACCACTTTGACCGACTTAGTGTTGCCCGGAGAAACCAATCCTTTGAACAACTTGTTTGGGGGCGAATTATTAGCGCGTATGGATCGTGCCGCTAGTATTACGGCCCGCAGACATTCCCGCAGAATTTGTGTAACCGCTTCGGTAAACCATGTGGCATTTAACAGAGCCATTCCGTTAGGAAGTGTGGTAACAGTAGAATCGAAAGTTTCAAGAACGTTCAACACCTCCATGGAAATCTTTATTGATGTGTGGATCGAAGACCGCGAATCGGGAATAAAAAACAAAGCCAACGAAGCCATTTATACGTTTGTGGCAGTGGATGAAACCGGAAGGCCCATTCCTGTGCCGCCAATTGAGCCCGAAACCGAATTGGAAAAACAACGCTATGACGCCGCTTTACGAAGAAAACAATTAAGCTTAGTCTTGGCCGGAAAAATGAAACCCCACGAGGCAACCGAATTAAAAGCGTTGTTTACAGAATAAAAAACGAAAGCCTACTTACTTTATGAGTAGGCTTTTTATTTAATTCGCGCTTTCTAAAGCATATTCGGGATAGGTTTCATGGAGATATGCTTCTGCTTTTTTAGGGATTTCTACAACCATAATATATTCTATTAATATCAAAGAAACAAGAAGAAAACTAATGGCTAAAACACCAAGAGAATTCTCTAATACTTTTTCTGAATGCAGCATAATTTGAATGGGCAAATAAATCATTCCAACGATAGAAGAACGCCCCAAAATAATTTCTTTTAATAGCCATTTTTTATGTGTTGCAGCATTTGCTTTTTTGTTTTTATTTGCAAAATATATAATAAAGAAATAAAAGCTTAAAATAATTATTCCAAAAGCAACGAGTACAACATCTGCTTTATATAATGCGATATTTAATAGAAAGTAGGTTAACCCAACTAAAATAGTTGTTAAAATAATTTTAGGTATTGTAAAAAACGCCTTAAAATGCTTCCAAATAATGCCGTTGTATTTTTTATTTAAAGCCGCTTGACGCTTTTCTACTACATCCATAAACCCAAACACGCCAAATTTTTTAAATTCTTTTTGCAAGGCTTCTTCAAACGAAATTTTTGGATTTTCTTGCCATTGTTGTTCAATAGCATTTGCCAAATGGTCCACTAATTCGGTTTGTAAATCATACCATTCTACATAATGTTGGCGTGTGAATTGGTAAAGACGGTTTACTTGTTCGGGGGTGAGTTTCATTAGACTAGTTGTTTTTGATTTTTGTTAAATTTATAAACCTCTTTACCGAAATAAACAACATACGCTATAATAATATAACTGAACAATGTCAAAGTAACATTTAAAGGAATTTCATCGTTATGCTGATTCATAAAAAACATTTGCAGATAGTAAATAAAGACCAATAAACCGCCTAGCTTTTCCAAAACAAAAAATCTTTGCTTCAAAATTAAACGAAAATAGATAAGTTGAAAAAATGCTAGAATAATCATGAACACAAAGAAAAGATTTCTAATAGTAAATGATTCTGAAAAATAACTAAAAGTCGCTACATTTTTATAGAAAAAATAAAAAGAAACACCTATTACAATGATAATTGGATGAAGTAAAAACTTCAAAAAATTTAATGTTATATCTTTTGAAAAGCCAGGCCATAATTTATTTCCTTTCAAAATTTCCATTTTATTCGCTACCATATAACTTTTAAAAGCGTGATAAAAATCTAAATTTTCAGCTTCCATTTTTTGTTCTACTGCGGTTGCTACGTGATCGAGCATTTCCATGCGAATATCGTAATAAATAACTTCACAGTTTTTTAGATAATTGTCTATGAAATGAATGTTATCTGTCGTCAACTTCATCTTAATAACTCAATTTAGGATTTACAATAGTTTGCATGTTTTTGATAAATTCTTCCAATTCAGACAAACGATTAACCGTTTCTGTGGTGCCTTTTTCGGTGAGTTTGTAGTATTTTCTTAAACGGTTGTCTGCTTTTTCTACCTCAACATCAAGCAAACCATCGGCTTCCAATTTATGCAACGCAGGGTATAACGCGCCTTCGGTAATGTTCAATTCGCCTTTGGTGATTTCTTTTACTTTTTGCGTAATTTCATAGCCATACATTCTGCCTTTTTCTTCTAAAAGCTTCATGATGATAGTGTTTAAACTGCCTTTGTATAATTGTGAGTTTTTCATTTTACTTAATATTTGAAAAAACAAATATATACATAATTTTCTTATGCATAACTCTCTTACGTATATTTATTAAAATGAAATTCAAAAGCAGAAATTTTAATAATCAGAACATCCAAAATCTAAAATCAATTTTCTGTGCGCTATTTTCTTGATAAATAGTATTTTTGTAAAAAATAAACTCAAATGTCATCATTTTATAAACTTGCTATAAAAGAAATTATTCGTGAAACTGCTGATGCTGTTTCTATACTTTTTAATGTTCCCGAAGAATTACAGTCCAATTACTCCTTTGTTGCCGGACAGTATGTAAACTTAAAAGTTACCTTGGACGGACAAGAAATAAGAAGAGCCTATTCCATTTGTGCTGCTCCAAAAAGTGGTGAATTGCGCATCGCTGTGAAATCGGTTAAAAATGGTTTTTTTTCCAAGTTTGCCAATGAAAAATTAAGCGTGGGCAACGTCATCGAAGTGGGCACTCCCGAAGGGAAATTTACGTTTGAACCCAAAGCGGATCGCCAAAAAAACTACGCAGCGTTTGTGGTGGGAAGCGGAATTACACCAGTATTTTCAATTTTAAAATCGGTTTTAGAAGAAGAACCAAACAGTACGTTTGTATTAGTTTACGGAAATAAATCAGAAAAAGACACCATTTTTCACAACCAATTACACGACTTACAGTTGCAATATGTAGGGCGTTTGTTCGTACAATATGTATACAGTCAATCTACTGCTGATACTGCTTTGTTGGGTAGAATTGATAAATCAACGGTAAACTTCATCTTGAAAAACAAACATTCCGAAATGGAATTTTCAAAATGCTTTTTGTGCGGACCTGAAGAAATGATCAATTTAGTTTCGGATGCGTTGAAAGAAAACAACATTTCAAGTTCAGATATTAAATTTGAATTATTTTCAACCCGTTCAAACGATAACGAAACGAATACTGGCGCTAATGGTCATACTAAGATATCTATTTTAGTAGATAGTGAAGAAACGACTTTTGAAATGAGTCAGCAACAAACTTTATTAGAAGCGGCTTTAAAACAAGGCTTAGACGTGCCGTATTCTTGTCAAGGAGGTATTTGCAGCAGCTGTATTTGTAAAATTACCGAAGGTGCTGCGGAGATGAAGAAAAACCAAATTTTAAATGAATCTGAAGTAGCCGAAGGATTAACATTAGCGTGTCAAGCTTATCCAACAACGACATCCATTAAAATTGATTTTGATGATGTATAATAATTAAATTTAATAAAAATTCCAAATTCCAATTTTATCTAGGTAAGATTGGAATTTATTTTTTCAATGACCTGAGAAGGTAAAATCGTTCGCATTACCTCATCATAACCTTCCACTTTTTTGTTTCCGTAAATAGATGTGGGTAATAATGGAAATTGTGCTTTGTCGGAAGTCAAACAAAAATCATCGGGTTGATTGAAGGGTTTAAAGCCGGCATAAGGATGCGTAGCGCCCCAAAGTGTAATTACTTTCACGCCCAGCATCGCAGCAATATGTGCATTTCCAGAATCCATGGAAAGCATCACATCCAAATTGGAAATTAATTGTAATTCGGCTTCAAAGGATACTTTACCTGCAACAACAAACACATTGTCATGCTTGTTTTGTAATGCCTTTAGTTTCTGAATTTCTGTGGCGCCTCCGCCAAATAAAAAAAGGTGATTGTTTTTATTTTCAGCCAAGGCATCAATAACTTGTTGCATGAGATCCTGAGGGTATACTTTACTTTCGTATTGCGCAAAAGGAGCAATTCCAATGGCATTGCTTTTAGAGATATCGGAGGTTACGCCCAGTTGTTTTAGCACCTCTTCCGTTAAAATAGTTTTTTCAGGAAATTTTGGATGCGTTACATCAATTGAAAAGCCAAGTTGTTTGAAGGTATCCACATGTCTTTCCGACATTGATTTCACTGGTGCAAAAACTTTGTTGGTTAAACTAGTTAAGGCTTTCTTTTCGGCTCTTCCTTTGTCGGTTGCGGCGACTTTTTTTCCGCTTAACACGAATAGTGTTCGAACTATTTTAGAACGAAGCACGTTGTGCAAATCGGCAACCAAATCTACTTCCAATTTACGTAAATCAAAAAATAAACGCAATAAACCAACAAAACCTTTGTGGCGTTGGTTCAAATCTACCCCAAAGAAATTCACATTGGGAATTCCTTCAAAAAATGGTTGGAAAAAAGGCCGAGAAACTAACGTTATTTTTACTTCCGGATATTGCAAAACTAAGGCTCTCAACACAGGAACAGTCATTGCGACATCACCCATGGCTGAGAGCCTTATTACCAATATATGTTTTGGTTTAGACCGCAATAGTTTACTGTTTTTTATTTTGATACAACACCGGATTTAACTCCTCATCATTGTACATTTTCATTTGTTTGTACACTTTCATGTACTTATCACCCGCTTCAATATCTTCGATCAACTGACTGATGGACACAAACATATCGTTCTTTTGATCCAACAATACATTTAATTTTTCTTGACATTTGGCACGGTGCTCTGCAGTAGCTTCGGCACGTGTTGCCTCCTCGTTCATGTGGTATATTTTTAAGGCCAAAATCGACAATCGGTCAATGGCCCAAGCCGGACTTTCGGTATTGATTTTTGCGTTTGGTTTTACCGATACATTCTTGTATTTATCTAAGAAATAACTGTCGATGTATTCCACCATATCGGTACGAACTTGGTTCGAAGCATCAATTTTTCTCTTTAAATCTAAAGCGGCAACGGGATCAATATTTGGATCACGCACGATGTCTTCATAATGCCATTGAACGGTATCTACCCAGTTTTTTGCAAACAATAAATATTCTATAGTTCCTTTATCGAAAGGATTAACAACGGGTTGGTACACATCGTCAACAATGTGATACGTTTTGATACTTTGTTCAAAAATGGGAAATGCAAATTCGGCAAACATATTTAAGCGATTAAATTGGCTACAAAAATAGCGATTTTTTGTACTTTTATCCTGAAAATAAAAAATAATTCCCATGCGCATCCATTACCTTTCGGAAGAAAACAGCATTCTCAATCATTTTTTGGCAGAAATCCGTGATGTGAACATCCAAAAAGACCGTATGCGTTTTCGAAAAAACGTGGAACGTATTGGCGAAATTATGGCGTATGAATTGAGTAAAACTCTCGATTATAAAGCCATTGCCGTTCAAACTCCACTTGGAGTCAAACAAACTACTGCAGTATCTGAACCGGTTGTATTGTGTTCGATTTTGCGGGCGGGGTTGGCTTTGCATCAAGGGTTTATGAATTTTTTTGATGCGGCTGAAAACGGATTTGTATCGGCTTATCGTCATCATTTTAACAACGACGATCAATTTGAAATTTTAGTAGAATATCAAGCCACGCCTTCGTTTGAAGGGAAAAATCTAATTTTAATAGACCCCATGTTGGCTACTGGACAATCCATTGTAGCTGTTTTACAAAAATTGTATTTGGAACACCAACCCAAAGAAATTCATATTGCTGTGGCTATTGCTGCTCCTGAAGGGATTGCGTATTTAGAGAAAAACCTCCCTGCCAACTGTCATATATGGGTGGCCGCATTGGATGAAAAATTAAATGATAAAAACTACATTATTCCCGGCTTAGGCGATGCTGGGGATTTGGCGTATGGTAGTAAGTTATAACTGCATTACATAGAAAAAAACCGCACAGCCTACCAAGGCATAGACCATGATTTCTCTAAGCCAATTGCTTTCGATTTTTTCGATAAAATTGGCGCCAATTATAGCCAGAGGGGCAAAACAAAATGCCAAACTACCATTGTTTTTATTGGCCGATATAATATAAATACCAAAACCCAAAAGAAACGAAAACAAAATTGTTTTGTGGGATGATTGCATGTTTAAGGGTTTGTTTTGAATGTCAAAAATATGCACTACAAAGGCAAATAAACTCAATGAGGTAAACAATGCGAATGCCAATCGTTGGTAAATGTTTTCAAAATAATAAAAATCAAAACTGATATACGTTTTTCCCAATAAAGAGTTGAGCAAATTGTTGTCAAAAAAACTATTTACCAGAAAGAACAGCAAAGAAACGGCTAATAATGCAATGAAGGGAATCACCCAATTTCTGTAATCACGAGATGCGTGGAGGATAATTGCAATAAAAACAAGGACAATGTAAAACAAACTCCAAAAGTGAAATAGTGCCGCTATTAAAATCCAAAAAGAGGCATCAAAAATCTTTTCTTTGAGCGAAAGCATGGATTTTAATGAAATGAGTCTCCGTAATGCTAGCAATAAAAAGAAATTGGAGATGATTATGTTTTTATTTTGGAAATACGACGAGAAAAAAAGCAAAAAAACAAAATACAAAAACAAGGCATAATTATTACTTTTTGTCAATTCGTTTTTTAACGCGATGAAATTTATCAAAAAACTTGACGCAAAAACAACCACAAAAAGCAGCACCTCTTGTAGGTAATACCCTACAGAAACATTTGATTCCGATGCAACAATATTCTTTGTAATGAAGAACACAAACAACAAAATCCCTATGGTTAAATAATTAAATGGTCTAGTTTTACCAAAAACACTTGCTATCATGCGAATATTTTATATTTTTGTGGTGTAAATATAATACTTTATCAAAATGAAATCATTTTTTGAAGGAATTGCTAGTCTTTTTGTTGACTTTTTATTTGTTCCAATGGATCTGTTCAGAGAATTAGAATTGTCTAATTGGTGGACAGCAAACATTATCAACTGGATGTTTATTGTTATTTGTTGTGTTGCTATGACCTATTGGATTAAGCAATTGAACATTTTTAAAGCAAACAACGAAGACGCACAAGACACTACGGCGCATTCATTTTTAAAATAAATAGTTTATAGGTAACTATTCTAAATCGTTACCTATATCTTTTCTATAATACATCTTATCAAAATTTAGTTTTGCTATGCTTTGGTAAGATTTTTTTATGGCTTCTTGAAAATTGGCACCGTAGGATGTTACCGCAATTACGCGTCCTCCATTACTCACTACTTTACCGTTTTCAAGCATTGTCCCCGCATGAAACGGTATGGATTCGGTAATGTTATCTAATCCAAAAATTTCTTTTCCTTTTTCATAGTCCTCGGGATATCCTCCAGAAACCACCATTATGGTTGTAGCAGCTCTTTCGTCAATATCTAAGGTAATTTTTTCTAACTCTTGATTTCCAATTGCTTCAAAAATTTCGACCAAATCAGATTTTAATCTTGGCATTACCACTTCAGTTTCGGGATCTCCCATACGTACGTTGTATTCGATAACCATGGGTTCGCCTTTTACATTGATCAATCCGATAAACACAAAACCTTTATATTCGATACCGTCTTTTTGTAAGCCGGCTATCGTTGGTTTTACAATGCGATTTTCGATTTTTTCCATTAAAACTGCATCGGCAAAAGGAACGGGAGAAACGGCGCCCATACCACCAGTATTTAATCCAGTGTCGCCTTCACCTATTCGTTTGTAATCTTTAGCTGTTGGTAATATTTTATAGGATTTTCCGTCTGTTAAGACAAAACAACTCAATTCGATGCCGTCTAAAAACTCTTCGATGACAACTTTTGAACTAGCAGCTCCAAATTTGGCTCCCACCAACATATTGCGTAATTCTGTTTTTGCTTCTTCTAAATCAGACAAGATCAAAACCCCTTTTCCAGCAGCTAATCCATCTGCTTTTAATACGTATGGCGCGTCTAAAGTTTCTAAAAATTGACATCCTTGCTCCACTGTTTCTTGGGTAAAGCTTTCATAACGCGCGGTAGGAATGTTGTGTTTTACTAAAAATTCTTTAGCAAATTCTTTACTTCCCTCCAATTGAGCGCCTACTTTTGAAGGTCCAATTACAGGAATATGTTGTAACTGTGTATCGTTTTTAAAGTAATCGTAGATACCTAATACTAAAGGGTCTTCGGGTCCTACTACAACCATTGCAACTTTTTCTTGAAGCACAAAAGTCTTAACGGCCTCAAAATCATTTGGATGTAATGAAACATTAGTGGCAATTGCAGCTGTTCCTGCATTTCCAGGAGCAACAAAAAGAGACGTACATTTTTCGCTTTGCAGCATTTTCCAGGCCAAAGCGTGTTCGCGACCACCAGATCCAAGTAGTAAAATTGTCATTGTTTAGGTTTATTATGTTGTGCTACAAAAATACTTCGTTTTCAACAGAAAAAAAAGGTTAGTACGCTTTTTTCTCGCCTTTAATTGTATTAATTATTGTAGTGAAAATAATTTTAACATCCAATAGCAATGTCCAGTTTTCGAGATAAAAAATATCGTATTTAACTCTGTTAATGATATCGGTTTCGGTTTCAACCTCACCACGAAATCCATTAATTTGGGCCAATCCCGTGATGCCTGGTTTGATAAAATGGCGCACCATAAATTTATCTACGCTTTTAGCATACATTTCGGTGTGGCTAACCATATGTGGTCTAGGACCTACAACCGACATTACGCCGAGTAATACATTGAAAAATTGGGGCAACTCATCGATACTCGTTTTTCGGATAATTTTACCAATTTTAGTAATTCTAGGGTCATTTTTTTGCACTTGTTCTAAATCCGCATAAGGATTGAGATGCATTGAGCGAAATTTATAGCAATAAAATTCTTCATAATTTAATCCGTTTCGCTTTTGTTTAAAAAATACCGGGCCTTTCGATTCCAATCGGATCAAAACAGCAATAAGAGGTGTGATCCACGACAAGATGCCTAAAATAACTACCAAAGAAAAAACAATATCAAAAATTCGTTTCAATCGTTTATTTACTACTACATCCAAGGGAATGGTGCGCAAAGAAATAATTGGAAGATAATCGTAATATTCAACGGCTAAATTTCGCAAAAACGTATTCTTACTATCGGGTAAAAATTTGATTGTTTTTAAATTGTTGTCCGCAAAATGAATAAGATCGTCTATTTCGTTGTTCGTTAATGAATGTAATGAGGCGTATATTTCGTCTATTTTATGGGCTACTACAAAATTTTTACACGCTTCTACTTCTTTTTGTTTATTGGTTTTGAGGTTAAAAATTTGGATCAAATGGTACCCATAATCTAAATTATTGTTGAAAAAATGGGCTAATTCTTCTGCACTTTTTCCGTTGCCGACAATGACTACATTTCGAAAATTACCGCCATACAATAAGCGGTATTTTTTAAGAAAAACATAAATGGAATATTTTATTAATGCAACGAGAACAAAGGAGCTTAGAATATATAAACCGACTTCTTGTGTAGTTACATATTTGTACTTGTACCCAGCATAGGCAAAGGTTATTAAGCTTGTGAAAAAAAATTGTTTTAATAATTTACCAAATATTTCCACTTCTTTAGTGTACCGATATACTTCATAATAGCCCGTGTAGTAGGAAATAATTAACCAAAAAATAGAAACGATGCTGTGATACCCAATATTACTCATAGCCGATCGCATACAAATGATAACCAATAGATTTATGGTTAATAAATCAAAAGCAATTTGTATGGGACGAATATATACGGAGTATCTGCCTGTATTATTTTTCAATTAATGGATGTAGCTTGTAAAATCTTTGTGTTCTTCTTTGCTTAAATCTTCTGCGGAAAGCGTTTTAAAATAATCATAGGTCAATTGCATGCCTTCAGCTCTTCCTACTTTTGGTTCCCAGCCCAACAACTCTTTTGCTTTTGTAATATCGGGTTGCCGTTGCATGGGATCATTAACCGGCAACGGTTGGTATACTATTTTTTGTTGTGTTCCGGTTAATTTTATGATCTCTTGTGCAAAATCTTTGATGGTTATTTCATCGGGATTGCCAATGTTAACCGGAAGCGCATAATCGGAATGTAACAACCTATATATGCCTTCTACTTGATCGTCGACATAACAAAATGAGCGGGTTTGATTGCCCTCCCCAAAAATGGTTAAATCTTCTCCTCGAAGGGCTTGTCCGATAAATGCAGGAATGACACGTCCGTCGTTCAATCGCATGCGCGGCCCATAGGTATTAAAAATTCGGACAATTCTAGTTTCTAAACCGTGAAAGGTATGGTAGGCCATGGTGATCGATTCTTGAAATCGTTTGGCCTCATCATAAACCCCTCGCGGGCCAATGGTGTTTACATTGCCATAATATTCTTCCGTTTGTGGATGTACTAATGGATCACCATACACTTCTGAAGTAGAAGCGATGAGAATTCTTGCTTTTTTTACCCGGGCCAATCCTAACAAATTATGCGTTCCTAACGACCCTACTTTTAAGGTTTGGATAGGAATTTTTAAATAATCTATGGGGCTCGCTGGGGAAGCAAAATGTAAAATATAATCTAATTTACCAGGCACATGCACAAATTTTGTGATGTCGTGGTGGTAAAATTCGAAGTTTTTATCTTTGAAAAGATGCGCTATGTTTTTTAAATCACCCGTTATGAGATTATCCATCCCAATAACATAATAGCCTTCATTGATAAACCGATCACAAAGATGTGAACCAAGAAATCCTGCGGCACCTGTTATTAATATTCTTTTCATGGGTTTTTGGTTGTTGCAAAGGCAACATTTTTTGTTTCAATTAAACGTTAAAAAAGTCAACTTATTGTTTAGATAAAAATAATATTACGAAAAAAATTAATCAAAAATAAGTCTATTAAAATAAAAACAAAAGTAAAACAAAAGTAATGAATGTTAATGTGTTTTTTTTTTGAATAAAAAGTGAAGACAATCACTTGAAATCTTGAAGTAAAAAAATTATAGGGTTTGAATATTAATTGAAAAATTGGTTTGTTTTGGAACAAAAACAAGTTCCATTTTACTTTTTTATATTACTTTTTTATATTATTTCGTTTATATGGAATAATAGAATATGGTTTTTTATATTTGCTAATAATATTTATTTATGAAAAAGGCTTTAATAACAGGTATAAACGGCCAAGATGGTTCGTTTTTAGCTGAATTGTTATTAGAAAAAGGGTATGAGGTGCATGGAATTATTAGAAGAAGTTCTTCTTTTAATACCGGCAGAATTGAACATCTCTATATTGAATCTTTGATTCAAGATTTACATAAAGATAAAAAAATTCATCTGCATTATGGAGATATGACAGATTCTACTAGTCTTATTCGATTGGTACAACTCATACAACCTGATGAGATATATAATTTAGCCGCTCAATCTCATGTAAAAGTTTCTTTTGACATGCCTGAATACACTGCCGAAACAGATGCGATTGGGACCCTCCGGTTATTGGAAGCCATCAGAATATGTGGCTTGACAAAAAAAACTAAAATTTATCAAGCATCGACTTCCGAATTATTTGGCAAAGTTCAAGAAGTGCCCCAAAAGGAAACAACGCCTTTTTATCCAAGATCTCCTTATGGAGTTGCAAAAATTTATGCCTTTTGGATTACAAAAAATTATAGAGAATCCTACGGTATTTTTGCAGTAAATGGTATATTATTCAATCATGAATCTGAACGGAGAGGTGAAACTTTTGTTACCAGAAAAATAACACTTTCTGCCTCAAGAATTAAACACGGGATTCAAGAAAAATTGTATTTAGGTAATCTAAACGCAATGAGAGATTGGGGTTATGCCAAAGATTATGTTGAATGTATGTGGCTCATGTTGCAACAAAAAAATCCAGAAGATTATGTTATTGCAACTGGAATTCAGTATTCTGTTCGCTATTTTTGTGAATTAGCTTTTAAAGAAGCAGGAATAGAAATCGAATGGATTGGTGAAAACGAAAATGAAAAAGGAATTTGTAAAAAAACTCGAAAAGTAATCATTGAAGTAGATCCAAATTATTATAGACCTACCGAAGTTGAAAGTTTATTGGGTGATCCAACAAAAGCAAAAACAAATTTGGGATGGAATCCAAATCGTACTGCTATAGAAGAATTAATAAAAATCATGATGAAACATGATCTAGAGCATGTTAAACAGGCTAAAAAATGCTAAAAGACTCCAAAATATTTGTAGCGGGTTCAAAAGGAATGGTTGGCTCTGCTCTTGTCAGAAAATTGAATGCCAAAGGTTATCAAAATATTATTGAAAAAACATCTGGAGAATTAAACTTAATCAATCAACAATCGGTTCGTGATTTTTTTAAGCAAGAACAACCCGAATATGTTTTTTTAGCTGCCGCAAAAGTAGGTGGTATAGTAGCAAACTATACTTATCCTGCATCTTTTATTTATGATAATTTAATGATTCAAAGCAACATAATTCAGGCTGCTTACGATTATAAAGTAAAAAAATTATTGTTTTTGGGAAGCTCTTGTATTTATCCCAAAATGGCGCCACAACCCTTAAAAGAAGAATATTTACTCACCGGCTCATTAGAACCCACAAACGAAGCTTATGCAATTGCAAAAATTGCTGGATTGAAAATGTGTCAATACTTCAAACAACAGTATGGCTGTAATTTTATTTCGGCAATGCCCACTAATTTGTATGGAATTAATGATAATTTTGACTTGAACAATTCACATGTGTTGCCCGCTTTACTTAGAAAATTTATTGAAGCAAAGAATAATAATTTAAAGAATGTGGTTGTTTGGGGATCGGGTTCGCCCTTTCGCGAATTTTTGTTTGTAGATGATTTAGCTGAAGCCTGCTTGTTTTTAATGGAAACGTATAATGGAAATGAAACAATAAATATTGGGACAGGAGAAGAAATTTCAATTCGGGGACTAGCAGAGTTAATCAAAGGCATCATTGGTTTTGATGGCGAATTACTTTTTGATGCTTCAAAACCAGACGGCACACCCAGAAAACTTCTAGATGTTTCTAGATTAAATGCTTTGGGGTGGAAACACCAAACATCGCTCACTGAAGGGATAAATAAAACGCTGAGTTGGATTCGAGAAAATCCTGTTTTTTAAAACATTTATGGATAAAATAATCAACAATCATATCATAATGAGCGGCTTTTATAAAGCTGTCTCTGGATTGGCAATGTTTTTTTCTATTCGCCTTTTAATTAATTATCTCGGAGCAGAAAATTATGGGTTATGGGTTCTAGTTTTCACACTATTTCAATTGGTTTTGCTTATGGATTTTGGATTGCAAAGTTCTTTAAAAACTACAATACCATTAATTCTTAAGGAAAATAATATTGACAAACTCAAAGTTTATATCAAAACTAACTATTATTTAACCATAGCACTTGCTCTCTTAATATTTATACTTTTTGTAGGAGTCATTTTATTTTTCGATTTATCGAAAACTTTTAAAATAAATTTTCAAAATGAAACATTTGTAAAAAGCATTTTTATATTAAATATTTTTTTCTTTTGCTTAGGACTAATTGCTAACCTCCACAAATCACTTTATGTGGCGTTTCTTAAAGGTAAGTATGCAGAAGAATCGATAGCATTTAATCAAGTTGGTATTACTTTTCTTGTGTTTTTATGCACATTTCTTTTTCCTAATATTGAAATTAAAGACAAACTCATTGCAATAACATTAATCAACGGTATTTTTACATTTTCGGTAAATATATTTTATACCTTTCAGTTTTTTAAAAGAGAAAAGTTAGATTTAAAAATAAAAAGTAATTTAAACATCTCTTATTTGGAAAATATATTAAAACTGGGGGGGAAGTTTTTAATTACTCAAGTTGGAGTAATGTTCATTTTTTCTTCTGATCAATATATAATTTCTAATGCTTTTGGCCCTGCCGGTGTAGCTATTTATGAAATCGTAAATAAGTATTTCCAATTTCCTGTATTAGTATTTATGGCGGCATTGAACCCATTATGGTCTGTTTTTGCAAAGAATTATATAGAAAAAAACAGCCGCCAACTTTTAGATACTTTCAAGAAATTTAATACATTCTTTATTGCAATAATTATTGCTCATTTTGTCGCAATGCTATTATGTCCATTTGTTTTAAAAATTTGGATAAAGGAAGTCATAAATGTGCCAGCATATTTTATATTGTTAACTGCTTTAGTGGCGACTCTTAGAATATTTACTGTGTTCTACACTTACTTTCTTTATGGAGTAGGTCATTTAAATTTATATATACTCGTTCTTATACTAAGTGTTGTAATAAAAGTGCCATTATCTTATCTTTTTATAAAATTAGGATTCGGAATTAATAGTGTGGTTTGGTCATCTATAGTTATCTTAATTCTTTGGACAATAATTTTCCCATTAAAAAGTTATAGAATAATTAGTAAAATTAATATTTGAAGAAATAAAATACTATTTCTTTAAATTTTAAATTAAAAAAATAAATCATGAATTCTTTTTTACGTAAAAATAAATCATTTTTTCTCAAAGTTAAAAAATTTGTAAATTCAAAATTTAAAATTGATTTAGTAAGTTTTCCAACTTCAGAATTAGATAGAAGAACTAAAATTTTAAATAATTTTAAAATTTCAACCGTACTTGATGTCGGTGCAAATATTGGTCAGTTTGGTTCAGAATTGAGAAGCCTAGGTTACAAAAATAAAATTATCTCTTTTGAACCTACCTCAGATGCTTTTAGTAAATTAAAAATAGCTTCCAAAAAAGATATAAAATGGGATGTTTTTAATTATTCTCTGGGCCATTTTGATGGTGAAACAGAAATTAATATCTCTAAAAACTCAGTAAGCAGCTCTATTTTAGATAATTTACCTCAATTATTAGAAAGTGCTCCAGAAGCAAAATACATTAAGAAAGAAACCATTAAAATTAAAAAACTTGACACTTTATTTAATGAATTAAATTTAGAAAATCAAAATATCTATTTAAAAATAGATACTCAAGGATTTGAAGAAAACATTTTAAATGGCGGCTTGTTTAATTTATCCAAAATAAAAATAATACAGATTGAAATGCCTTTAGTTCAAAGTTATAGTGGAACTCTGTCTTTTTTGGAAATGACAAAAAAATTAAACGATTTAAATTTTAAAATCTTTTCTATTGAAAGTGGTTATTATGATAAAAAAACAGGTAGACTTCTTGAAGTAGATGGGATATTTATTAATGAATTATTAGAGTAGTTTATTAAGTTTTGATAATAATTTCGTTAATGCTATTTTGGATTCACATCTATTGTAAATTGGTGTTTTTTATAAAAAATAATTTATTACAAAATAGGATGGAAATAAAATATCCCATTAGTTTTTGAAAAAAATCAAAACTATAGAAAATACTTAATTGAAAAAAAGTACATTTATCATCCAAATAAAAAAAATGAATAAAGCGTTAATTATAGGCCCTTTTCCTGGTCCTACAAAAGGAATAAGTTTTCAAAATGAAATTTTATATAACGGGTTAAGAAATAGACACTGGAAAGTATTAAAAATAGACACTGAGTTTTCAAATAAAATAGTTTTAAAATCTCAGTTTTCCTTAAGTAATTTTAAAATTCTTTTTAGGTTTTTAGAAGCCTATAAAATCCTTCAAGTTAATTATGTTTATATAACTATAGGAATTTCGTTTTTTGGAGTTTTAAAATACGCTCCATTTGTTTTACTATCAAAAATATTTAATAAAAAATTAATTATTCATGTTCAAAGTGGTTACTTAGAGACTATGTACAATGAATTGACTGGTTGGAAAAAAAAATTAGTTTATAAAATACTTAGTTCGTTTGATTCTGGTATTGTATTGTCACAATGTTTAACAAACAATCTTGAACCTTTTTTAAATCGAGAAAACATTCACATAGTAGAAAATTTTATTGATAATAACCTGTTAGAAAAAGAAATTAAAAAAGATTATTCTGAAATTAAAATAATTTACATGAGTAACCTTTTATTATCAAAAGGTATAAATGATTTGTTACTAGCAATAAAATCATTAAATCAAGAAAATATTATTTTTAAAGTAAAAGTTGCTGGTGGAAAGGATGAAGCAAATAACGTAGATGATCTATTAGCCGAATTACCAAATGTTGAATATTTAGGTGCGGTAAAAGGTCAAGAAAAAATTGACTTATTAACTTGGGGTAATGTCTTTTGTTTACCTACTTTTTTTAAGTTTGAAGGGCAACCAATAAGTCTACTTGAAGGAATGGCATTCAGAAATTATATTTTGACTACAGACCATGCTGGTATTAAAGATGTATGTACTGAAGAAAATGCTGTTTTTTGTTTGAAAAAAAATCCTGAAGATTTAAAAGATAAATTGATTCAAATTAAAAATAATTGGGCTTCCTTAAAAGAAAATGCGTATAATAATGGTGATTATGCAATAGCTAACTTTTCTGAAGACAAGTTTGTTGATTCAATAATAAATGTATTTGATAAAAGCCATTAGGCTTCACAAATAAACTTTTTAGTTTTAAATAATAGTAGAATATTATTACTACGTGATTTTTGAAACAACTTCTTCATTCGTTTTTTTATAAAACAAAATGGACATAAATATTGAAAAAAGTATGATTCCATTTTGTCTATCTAAATAGCTTTCTATCATGAAAATGAACAAGAAAAACATTAAAATCGTTGACCCTAATATGTTATTTTCGTTTTTAAACTTAATAAAAAAATAAAAAATTGTAATTATAAAAAAAGCGAATCCTATCAAACCAAAACTTAATACAAATTGTAAATATTGATTGTGGCAATTTGATTTTCTCTCTGCTAAAACCAAAAACCCGTTAGATTTCATTTGTTGGGAAAGTAAATCTTGAATATCACCTATTCCATATCCAAAAATCGGACTTTCTTTGATTAGTTCCAAACTGTTTTCCCAAAGAACCAACCGAATACCTGTAGAAGTTACTTCGTTTTTTATATAACTTTCTTTATTCCATAATTCTGCATACCTATTTTTGATTTCTGGGACAAACATAAAAGCAAAAAAAGCGATGATAACAATAGAAATACTACTAATCATTACTGGTTTTGATTTAATGATGTTTATTAAATAAAGCGGAAGTAAAATAAAAAAAGACAATATTACCCCCTTTCTAGCCAAAAAAAACAACCCAAAGAATAAGACTGCAAATAAAATTATTTTTTGAACTTTATTAAAGAACTTACTATTAAACAACAAAAACAAAGCCAAAACAAATTGAACCGACAAATAAATGGGGTGGTCTCCAATATGGTAAAATTCATTGGTGATAAAAGAATAATAATAGTACAGATCGTGTTCAGATCTTAAATATCCTAGTTGTAAAATATACAGCAGCATCATGATAACATAGAGCGCATTTGTTACCACAAATACCGGAACAAATGTGTCAATTATTGTTTTTTTACTTTCTATTTTCAAAAAAGCAAAAGACAAAGGAATACAAAGTAATGGAAAGAATCGAATCAAATAGGTTATGCCTCTTTCTACATTATAAGAATAAAAAACAGAACTAATTAAGGGCACAAATAGCAGGCTAATGAAACCCACGCTTTTTATAGATTTAATTGAAAACCGTTCTTTTCTTTTGACAAAAAAGTACAACGCATAACACAAAAAAAGGACGATTAGAACAGGTTTAATCTTAAACGGAACCAGTATTATGGATCCCAATAAAAAACCCATTATGCTGTCAAATTTATTTTTTTCCATGGTAAACGATCTTTTTTCGACTTAATTTTTTCAACACATAAATTACCACAAATAAAAAAAGGGAATAATAAATATATCGGTTTGCTGAACGTAAATTATATTCAAAACTAAAAATAACAAACATGATTAGTAGTAATAAATGTAAAATTGGAAGGAAATATTTTTTGTTTTGAAAACTACTTTTGATGAAGAAGTCTACTTTCGCAAAATAATACCCAATCAAAAAATAATAAATAATAAAAAACCCTTTATATTTTGCCAATTCTCCAATTGCGGTAAACGGGGCATAAATATTACTTCTCATCCGATCAGCTAGTCCATACCAATTGGTCATTCTTCCTGGTAAAGGATTTAAACACGTCCAAAGAATATCCCAAGAATAAAAGCCATATTCTTTGATGGTATCTGCTGTTGCATAATATCCAAAAACAAAAGAATAGTATGTGTTTTTAAGCGCATATAAATATAAAATTTCAGGTTTTTCTAAAACCAAAATGGCATAGGGTAATAAACCGTGCACTTTAGTTTCAGATCGTAAAGAGATGTTAAAACCAAAGAAGAAAAAAACAAAAATTGTAAACCATATTAAAAAGAAAATTTTTGAAAAACGTGTCTTGATAAAAACAAAAATTGTAATTCCATATAAAATTAAGTTTACCGAAGCAAATCTACTGCCCATAGCAATCCCAACTAACAACGTTATCACCATCGCGAGTATGGAGTTTTTTTTGTTTTTATGAAACAATATTCCGGCTAAGAAACTAATAAAAACAAAAGAAACTTGATAAATGGTTTTAAATGTAGACGCTTTTTTGGGCAAATATTTAGGCCTAGAAAAAAATTCCAAACCATAATCCATAAACACCAAAACCAAAGCCAATAATAGAAGTGCAAACATTAACTTTTGCAAGACATCGCTTTTGGAACTAATTTTAGTAGTGTTAAATTGCAATGGGGTAAACTGAAGTGTGCTATATTGTCTTTTATTTGCCGTTTTATAAACAAATGTTCCTAAAACAAACATAATGATCATTATTGCAAAAACATTTGTTGTAAACGCAAATTTATCATCAGAAATTCGATCAAAATTATACATGTTTATCTTTAGATGATACGGTATAAAATTTTGATACAGGAGGGTAAAAAACACCACCAATGCATAATAAATCACAAACAAATCAACGGGAGAGTATAAAACTATTTTTCTTTTATAGAAAAAAAGTAATAAAAAAGAAATTAAAGCTATGCTGATCCACACATCATTTACAATTATTTTATAGCAATATCAGAGGGAGACATTACACTATAAAAATTAGCAACATTATTCACAACATAGATATATATATCTGAGGTAACTTCATCAATTAATATAATTTCTGGCATAATCCCTTTTGGTGTTGCCGTAGTTCTAACTTTTATAGAATACCTGTTTTCTTTAGATTTTGGTAACGGTTGTTCGTGAGTAGCTTCATACCAATTCGAAGAATTTTCCCCTACAAATACAGTCCCAGTAGTCTTGTCTAATACGATCGCATAATAGGATTTATTTTCGCCGAGTTCTACGAGTTCCATTTGGAATTTTGAGGTAAAAACAGCTTCTTTTTTAATAGGCTCATCCTGTTTTTTATCACAAGAAAATAGCGTAACCACAAGAAATAACACTGTTAAAAATAAATGCTTCATACTTTGATAATTTTTTCAAATATAGCCATAATAAATAAGCTAACAATATTCCTAAAAAAACAAATTATTAACTTTCATATCTTTTAAAATTACGTTTTATTTGTAAGATATTTAAACTATTTGAATGTCTGTAAATAAATCCATAACGATCATTACTCCTAATTATTATCCTGAAGATACTGCAATAGGTTATTATACCACAGATTTTGCAAATAATTTAGTGAGTCGTGGGTTTGAAGTTCAAATAATTACTGGGTTTCCTTATTATCCGCAATGGAAAATTGAGGCGTCTTATCGCGACCATCCCAATTATTTCAAAGAAACAATTGACAATATTACAATCTACAGATATAAAATGTACCTCCCAAAAAAAGTAACCTTTTTTGGGCGAATTAAAATGATGTTGAGTCTATTAAAAGGCACATTTCAAAACATCAAAAACATCGAAAAAACAAATCTAGTGGTTTGTGTGGTTCCTTTTACATTATTTATTTTTCCTGCTTTTATTTTGGCTAAAAAAAATAAATCCCCGCTTTGGATTCACATTCAAGATTTTGAATTTGATTTGGCTTTTGAAACCGGTATATATCAAAATGTTTTCTCAAAAACTATAAAATATTTTATTTTTAATTTAGAAAAATATTTACTTAATAAAGCGGACGTTATAAGCAGTATAAGTTATAACATGCTGAGAAAAATTCATCAAAAAACACAAAAAAAAGATGCTTTTTATTTTCCAAACTGGGTGTCTTCTGAAAAAATCAATCCTATTTTGGCAAAAAAGCACCGGTTTTTTAATGAAAAAGTCTTTTCTATGTTATACTCCGGAAATATTGGTCAAAAACAAAATTGGGAGGCATTTATTGATCTCTGTCATCGAATAAAACAGGAAGACAACATTGAAATCGTCATTGTGGGTGATGGTGCTTATTCTGACCAATTAAAGGAGCAAACCCGAAATTTTGAATTTGTTAAATTTTATGAACCTGTGCCTTTTTGTGAGTTAAACGACTTGTTATGCAGTGCCGATTTGCATTTTTTATTCCAAAAAACAGAGGTAGTAGACACTGTTATGCCTTCTAAAATATTGGGAATGTTGGCCAGTAAAAAACCGTCCATCGTTACCGGAAATAAATATTCAGAAGTAAAAACCATATTTGATAATGCTAATTGTGGGTGCTTTTTGGACCAAAATAATGGTGCAGAAATTTATGATAGGTTACTCCATTTAAAAGAAAATAGTGCGTTGAGAGAAAATTGGGGAAAAAATGGTAGAAAATATGTTTTAGAGCACTTTTCAGAAACGAACGTGTTATCAAACACAATTGATAAAATAAATCAAATGGTTAATAATTCAAAATAACCCTACCCGTGAATAATTGTTGCACATTCATCTGATGAGGCGCTTCTTTTACTATTAAATTTCCAGTAGAAAATAATTTGCCATTAAAAACAGAAGGCGTTTTAAACAGCATATCGTTGGAGCCTCTATGAAACAAATTTACAATGTTATTTACCCTCAATTCATTGGCCATGAATCTTCCATTTCCCCATGTAAACAATACGTCTAAATAATTAGTTTGCCCCGAAATGAAAAAATTTGAAGCATTATTGCTTTCTACTAAAACATATAAATTATTGACCGTCAAAATAAAATCTCCGGTGCCCGCTCCGTCGTTTATGTCAATCGAATAGAGTCTTAATTCGGGATACGTTAACACGCCATCGCTTTTTATTTCTTGCTCCGTTTTACTGTGAATTTCTTCTAAAGATGGCGTCGTAACATACACTACCGTTTGTCCATACTCTCGTGCTAAATTACAGGTAGAACGATCTTTTACAACTAACATACTTCCATCCATTTTTACCTCAATGTTGTCTAAGATACTGCTGGGAGCCGCTATTTTTACTTCATAATTAGGGCCTTCTTTTACGACCAATCCAATACCTTCGTATACTTTTATTTTGGTAAAATTTTCAAGCGGAAAAGTTTGATAGATCCGCCTTCCGTTGCCTTTCCAGCAGTCATCAGAAATGCCACAACCTGTTACTATACAGATGCAACACAAGCCTATAATATGCCAAAACAGTTTTCTCATTTTAAAGTCGGATGCCCAAGGTGGCTTCAATGGCTTCGGCCTTTTCAAAATGGGTTTTCAATCCAATTCCTGAAAAAAGCCAGGGGTTTAAATAATATTTTAAGACGAAACGTTGGTAAACATCACCTTCATAATCAAAGGGTTTGTACACATAATAACCGAACTGGGTTTCTATGGATAATTTATTAATGAACAATTCGTGTCCCACAAATAATCCCACTCGCTTATAATCAGTATTGGGATTGGCATACAATTCATGCTCTTTTGGAAAGGCCACCGAAACATAGCGAATGTAATCTTGCAAATAGCGCGAAAAAAATAAATCGGCACCAAATTGAAGTGCACTTTTTCGTCCAATCCGTTTATCAGCATAGGCCCCAAAATGATAAAATTGACGTTGTCCTAAATGAGGCACCGGACCTTCTGAAACACCCGTTCTAAAAGCGATATTGTATTTTATACGTTCTGCATACGATGCAGGAGCTGGCAAAGAATCTAATTTGATTTCTTGCTTTTCTCGCCATCCATAATTGAGTCCCAGGGTAAGGGCAAACGTATTGATGCCGTTGTTTGGGGCTTTGATCCGACCGTTAGAAAAATGGGTCAGCATAAACCCTGCTTGTACGCCTAAATTCTCTATAATATTTTCTTTTTTATACTGTACTAAAAAATACGTGTTATCCATTACTTTGGTTCCAAAGGCATTGTTTTTATTGTTGGTCACTTTATCATAGGGCGACGAAGTTATACCTATTCCTTGTGAAACACGAAAGATCAATTGACGGTTAAGAAAATAAAAATTATAATGTGCCCCTATAGCATGATTGACGCCTAAATAGTGATTTTTGAAATCAATGTACTGATACGAAATACCATAATCGGGATAGTTGTATGCTTTATGCCATTCTTTTGATCCGTTGGTTTTCCAATTGTAACTGAGTAGAATTCCATCGGGGTGTCCCGAAATTAAATGACCAATATCTGACTTGTGTTTGTAAATATTCCCCCTAAAAAATTGAGCATCAATATAATTACAGCCGTTTTCTTGAGAAAAAGTATAGAGAAATGAACAACATAAAAAAAACAGCAATTGTTTCATTTGCTTTCTATCCTTAAGTTTTTATTGATATTAAGTGCGTTTATTATTGTTCGTTACGTCTTTTCGCTGCCTGAAACAAAGCATAGCCTAGCAAATAACCAAAAATTAACAGTAGTGGTAAAAACACCTTTGGATTAAGTAACAACGGATCAAATTTACGAATGTTGATTACACTGCTTTCCTCTTTTACGATTTGATCGAAATTACTTTCCTTTAAAAGCAAAAATTGATTTGCGTATATCAATTCATCTTTCTTTTGTACCAACTCGGGCAAACTGTTTTTTTCTGAGATAGAAACGGTTGTGTTTGAACTGTTGGACGACAACAAACCAATGATTTTATCGATTTGAGCAATCAATGAATCGTTGAAAACTATCTTATCTTGTACATTTTTGAGGTTTATTTTTTGTTGAGTCTCAAAATAAGTGCTCGTATTCAAGTACTTCAATAACGGTGTAATAAATGCTTCTTTTGAAAGCATTCCCTCAGTAGTAATAGTAATTTTGTGGTGGTAATAATTCATTCCGATGGATTCCTCATTCATGATTTTATCCATTCCGCTTTCTTCGGTCATTAATTTGATCAATTCGAAGTTGTTTTCGTTTTCTTTATCATTCACAAAAGGGAATAACGCGGGATAAGCTTCAATTTCGATTTTCTTGATTCGATCCGAATGCTGTATCCCAATTTGATTGAAAAAAGCACGATCTTTTTCTCTCAATTTGGTATTAATTTGGGCTATTTTAGTGTATACGTATTCATTACTTTTAAAGTTTGGAATAACTGATACTTCATGCGTATAGCTTTTTGATCCTAACAAAAATGCAGCAACAACACCTAGAATTCCCAAGATAATTAATACAATTAATTTCTTTTTCAGAAATAAAATAAATTTAATAAATGATTCTATTGCCCCTTGAAGCATGCTGTTAATGCCTTTTCCGATTTGGCCCAAATCAATTTCCTGGTCTTGAGAATGTGTACTCATACTATTTTTTTACATTAAAAATTTGTTCAATTATTTTGATTGTTATCAAATAGGTGGGTTTTACTCCCGTTGTTCCTAGGCCGCCTGATGCCAATGTGCTTCCGGTTTCCAGCGGATTATCTGAAGCATAATACGCATAACGCACTTTTACGCTTGGATTGATACTCTTTCTTATTTTAGACGCCGATTGAATGGCTTTCTGATAATAGGCTCCTTCCATCTCCAAACCAATGGCTTGCCAAGTTGACTCGTGAAAAAACTTCAACAAATCTCTGTTTTGCAAAGAAGTTCCTAAAACGGTAATCATTGGTCCTTCAAAAACTGGAATGCCATTTCCGCTCAACATTGCTGCTGTTAATTCGTTTTCAAAACAATAATTGTCGGCCGTTCCTTCGTTTACGTGAGCAGTCGGAATCATAATATCTCCTTTTCCTCCTTCTAAAATTCCGGCTTTTCCCATGATAGAAACCGATTCTACGTTCATGAAAATTTTACCTTTTTCGGTTTTATAAGGCTTTAATAGCTCGTCAATTGTTTCGTAAGCTTGTTCGCCAAACGCATAATCCATTACAATCAAAACTGGCTTATTATTACCTAAATCGGCTGTGGCAAATGCCGTTTTAGACAGGTCAATTTTTGCTGTATCAAAAATTTGCACGTCTATATTAGTGCCCGATCGATCGGGCAACGATATCATTCCTTGTTGTAACGCAAAATCTTCTACTTTCTTGCGCAACTCTTTATTATTTGAACTGCTTAAATCTTCAAATATTTGAAAATCAGCAGCATCCTTGTATTTTTTTCCAAGAACAGGTTCTGCAAAAATAGAATTCATCACACTGTGCATGTTGGCACTAATGATGTGAATGGGTCGCTCCATCAACTGATTTTTAACCAATACTTCTTTGATATGGTTGGCCCAAATTTCGCCATAAATATGATGTCCCAGTCTTTCACGTAAAATCGGACTGAAGGTAATGGTTCTTTTGTTGTTATCAACCACTTCTTCTATAGCTAGTTTTCCTAACCAATAAACAATGTGTAAAAACCGTTCTGGTGTTTCCGTTGTTCCAAAATCGTTATAAATAGCTTTTACTTCGGCAAACGATCTGCCTAAAATATTGGAAACATGTGAAATGGCTTTTTCTCTATCAACTAATGTCAGCTTTTTATTTTGCAACACGAGTTGTTCTAGTTTTTCCCAATCGCGCGTAAATCTTCCTTCCTCATCAATTAATACCCTATCTTTTATTTTATGCGATTCGATAAAAATAAAGGTTAAGTGAGTTAAAATATCATATATATCCGAGCGGCCTCGCGTGATTTCGATATTCATTTGCTCGTCGTCGATTCGGTAGCAATTTCTTCTTCTCTTAGGTGGAACAATTGCTGTAAAATGAGAACTCGAATAGCCCTCATCAGACGTTAAATTGATGTAACGGCATTGCTCAATACCAACAGGCAATCGTTCAATAACATACAACAATCCGTTTAATTCTACTTTTTCTTCGGCTATGGACCCGTAAATTTCTGGTCGAAGCGCCAATAGTGCGTCTCTCAACGTTTCTCCTGAAACACCCATCGGCTTGTAAAAACCTCTGTTGAATAAATGTCTCATTGTAATGTATAGTCGTTCAATAGCTGCCGAGGACTCTTGCGCTCTAGAGCGCGAAATGTTTTTAATGTCTTTCATTATATCTGTTTATCTAACCTGCAAAAGTACGATTTTATTTTTAGTTCGATAATATAAGGCTAATAGCGGGCTCATTTATGCCTAATTTATCTGGGAATTCAGCCACTTGTTTACTCCAAATTCCATAGGCATAGGTATAAAAAAAATCGCGTACGACATAATTATATAAGACATAGGGTTGGTACTTAGTGCCCAACTTGTTTTGTTCAATCAATAACTTTTCATACGCCACAAAAAGTCCTGTTTTTGGAAATTCTAAATCAAATTGACTTACACTAAATTTGTGCTTCATAACTCCTTTTGTTAAAGTAACTATATAATCTTTGGTTAACAATTCTTGCCCTGGCGCACCTTTATCATCTACACTGTAAAAATGTAATTTAATAGTAGCATTATCTATTCTGCTGTCTGTAAAAATGGTTATTTCTTTAATAAAGCGGTTCTTAGCAAAGGATTTCTCATAAGGAAAGTATTTTGCTTCTATTTTAGGACCATTATCAAAGGCTTGAAAAGTGCTGTTTTTAATTGTACCTATTTCAACTTGCTTGGTTTCTTTCTTGTTTAGAATTACCATTTCTTTTAAATCAAAAACGGTGGGATTTAATAAAACGGTTGCTGTTTGATTGGCTTTGAGTGATTTTTTTTCATATCCTAAAATCGAAAAAACAATGTTTTTATCAGATGACGTCGCTAAAGCAAAACTTCCATCCATTTCTGAAATCGTTCCAATCGTTTCGTGCTCCACCCAAATATTCACATACGGAATCGGTGCGCCTGATATGCTGTCTTTGACTACTCCACGGATTTGGGCAGTGGCATAAAACCCAAGCAAAAGCAAAACCAACAAAAGTCTTTTTTCTTGCATCTTTTTTCTATTCGCTAGCTAATAAATCGGCAATTTTTCTATCGTTGGTCAACCTTGGTAATTTATTTTGGCCGCCTAATTTGCCCTGGGATTTCATATATTCTTGAAAGCCGTTTTGCTGTACTTTCGTAACCACAACGGTGCGCAATACATGACCCACAATCAAATCGTCATAATATACATTTTGCTTGCGCATGGCGGTGTCAATTTTTAGTGCAAACTCTTCTAGATTTTCGGGTTGATTTTCAAATTCGATCAGCCATTCATGATAAGGTAACCCTGTTTTTGGAGTTATTTGTGGTGCCACGGTAAATTCATTCACACGAACATCAGTTCCTTCCATGGCTTCTTTCAAAGCTGCTTCTACTTCTTTCCCAATCACATGCTCACCAAAAGCCGAAATATAATGCTTGATTCGTCCCGAGACAATAACACGGTACGGTTTCAAACTAGTAAATTGAACAGTATCGCCAATATTGTATGCCCAAAGTCCGGCATTGGTAGAAATAATTAAAACATAATTAATGCCCAACTCCACTTCTCCAATCGTGTATCGCTTTGGGCTTTCGTTTAAAAATTCATCGGCTTTGATGAATTCATAAAAAATGCCAGAATTCAAGAGCAACAACATGCCTTTTTCCTTTTGGGAATCTTGATACGCAAAAAAGCCTTCAGAAGCCGGAAACAACTCTATAGAATCGACTTTTCTGCCAATTAGATTTTCAAATTTAGCACGGTACGGTTCATAATTTACTCCGCCGTATATAAATAAATTAAAGTTTTTAAAAATTTCGCCCACAGACTTATTTCCTTTCGCCCTGAGTTTTTCAAAATACATTTGCACCCAACTCGGAATCCCAGAAATAACCGTCATGTCTTCTGAAAAAGTTTCTGCAACAATAGCGTTTACTTTCGTCTCCCAGTCTTCTATGCAATTGGTTTCCCAACTGGGTAAGCGGTTTTTTTGAAGGTAACTCGGAATAAAATGGGCAACAATTCCTGATAATCGTCCGAGTTTGATGCCGTTTTTATCTTCCAAAATAGGGCTTCCTTGCAAGAAAATCATTTTCCCATTTACAAAGTCGGCCTTACCGGTTTCATGTATATAACTTAAAATTGCGTTTCTAGCGGCTTGAATATGAAAAGGCATCGATGCTGCCGTGAGTGGAATATATTTGGCACCCGAAGTGGTCCCTGAAGTTTTAGCAAAATAGAGCGGTTTTCCCGGCCAAAGGATATTTTCTTCTCCGTTTACCACCAAATCAACATAGGGTTTTAAACCTTCATAATCGCGCACGGGGACGTTTTGAGCAAAATCGGTGTGGGATTTTATCGAACTAAAAAGATGATCCTTTCCAAATTTCGTTTGTGCTGCGGATTTGAGCAAGCTCGCCAACACTTTTTCCTGAGTAGCAACGGGATTGTTTGCCCACTTTTGCGTTTTAATATGAATTCTTTTGGCAAATAATTTTGCTGCAAAGGCTTTTACAGACATGTTAATTGAAATTTATGAATTGGGTAGGATCAATCGGAAAACCATCTTTCCAAAGTTCAAACCGTAATGTGGCGTTTGTTTTTTGTGGTATCGAAGTTCCTGCTAATGCAATTACCTCGCCCGATTTTACTATATTTCCTTGTGATTTTGTAACCGATGCCGCATTTTTATACACCGACAAAATATCGTCTTTGTGGCGAATAATTACTACATAACCCGAACTGGGTGTCCAATCTGAAAAAATGATAGTACCGGCACCAATAGATTTTATAGGTGTGTTTTTACCCAAAGCTACTGTGACCGCTAAATGTTTGTTTTTTGGACTATATTTTTCGATAATTGTACCTTGTACTGGTGCAAACAAGACAAAGCCAACTTTGGGTTGGGCCGAATCAAACACATTAAATTTATCTTCTTTTATTACCTGTTCTCGCAATTTTTTTTCATTTTCCGTAGGCACAATCGAAGCCTCATCTATACCTTCTGGGCCCAGTGCTTTTATGGAATCTTTATTCAGTTTTGCATATTCTAAATCGCCGGTTAATACTTTTTTGATGGAAGTAATATAGGCGTTGTTAATTTTTACCGATTGCTCTAAAGAATCTGATTTTATAGCCATTTCAAGGGCTTCTTGCTTTAACTTTGAAGAAGCATACCCCGGAATGTATTCGCGAAGCGGAGTAAAAGCAATGATGTAGGTGGTTACAAAAATGATGAGAATAGCGCCCACAGATCCCACCACAAAAACATTCATCAAATTTAATTTCAATGAAAATGTTTCCTCAAATGAGTCCTCGTTCAGAATGACCAACCTCCTTTTTGTATACAATTTTTTAAGAAGTTGCTGTCTTTTTAGTTGGTAATTGGACATTTTTATACACAAATTAGTATCACAAATATACTAAATACAACCTGTTGTTACTTTAATACGTAGAATAATTCGATAAAAATTAAGGGTTTGTGAATTTCTTATTATCTTTGTAACACAATAAACGAATAAACGTTATAAATATCTATATCATGGGAAAATTAGGTCTTACCGAAATATTAGTCATTTTAGCTATTGTATTATTACTTTTTGGAGGTAAAAAAATTCCAGAATTAATGAAAGGGTTAGGAAGTGGTATCAAAGAATTTAAAAACGCTGCGAAAGACGACCAACCGGCTAATTCTAAAAAAGAAACGGAAACGAAAGAATAAATTTTTTTAAATTCCAATAAAAAATTCCAAATACCAAATTTAAAAACTTGGTATTTGGAATTTTATTTTTTTTTGGTTTTTTGTTTATAATATCATCGTCAACTGAATTCGTTTTCTAGCCTCATCCACCTCAACCACTTTAACCTGCACGTGCTGGTGCATTTTTACCACTTCGTTTACATCGGCAACATAGCCTTCTTTCAGTTGGGAAATATGAACCAAGCCGCTTTCTTTAATTCCTACGTCTACAAAACAACCAAAAGCAGTGATGTTGTTAACAATTCCAGGCAATAGCATGCCCGCCCTTAAATCTTTTATGGTTTTAACATTGGGGTCAAATTCAAAAACTTTAGCTGCCTTTCTGGGATCCAATCCAGGTTTTTCTAATTCTTTAATTATATCTTTCAACGTTAATATTCCAATTTCTTGTGAACAATATTTTTCAGGTTGTATTTGGGCTATTTGTTCTTTGTTGGCAATTAATTCGGTAGTTTTGATGCCTAAATCTTTGGCCATCTTTTCTACAATTGCATACGCTTCTGGATGTACTGCCGAATTATCTAAGGGGTTTTTTCCGTCTTTAATTCGAATAAACGCTGCGGCTTGTTGATAGGCTTTTTCACCCAATCGTGGTACTTTTTTTAATTGTTTTCGCTCTTCAAAGGGACCATTTTCAGATCGATACGCTACAATATTTTCGGCCATTTTTTCACCTATTCCAGACACATAACTTAACAACGATTTACTGGCAGTGTTGATATTTATGCCCACAGCATTTACACAGCTCATTACGGTAATATCGAGAGCTTGTTGCAACTTGGTTTGGTCTACATCGTGCTGGTATTGTCCCACACCGATTGATTTGGGATCGATTTTTACCAATTCGGCTAAGGGGTCGGAAAGGCGGCGTCCAATAGAGACCGAGCCCCGAACGGTTACATCATAATTTGAAAATTCTTCTCGCGCAATTTTACTCGCCGAATACACCGAAGCCCCGGCCTCAGAAACTACAAAAACTTGAACGGGCCTATCAAAAGCAATCTTTTTAATAAAAAATTCCGTTTCACGAGATGCCGTTCCATTTCCAATAGAAATAGCTTCAATGTTGTACGCATTTACCATCGAACGAATTTTTTTCAACGCCATGGTTGTATCGTTTTGAGGTGCGTGGGGATAAATGGTTTCGTTGTGTAATAAATCGCCTTTTTCGTCCAAACAAACCACTTTACAGCCGGTTCGAAACCCCGGGTCTATGGCTAAAATTCGTTTCTCGCCTAAAGGTGGCGCCAATAATAACTGCCGTAAATTTTCTGAAAATACAGCAATGGCTTTACTATCGGCTTTGGCTTTGGCTTCTTGCAAGGTTTCGTTTGAAATTGCAGGTTCTAACAAGCGTTTGTAACTGTCTTTAATGGCTAATTCTAGATGTGTTCTGGCCTCTGATTGTTTGTTTTTTATAGTGTTTTCAATAATGAAATCTATCGCTTCTTCTTTTTCAACCGCAACATTTAATTTTACAAAACCTTCGGATTCGGCACGCAACATGGCTAATAATCGGTGGGAAGGTGCTTTTGAAAGGGATTCTTCCCAATCAAAATACTGATTGAATTTTTGAGCAGCTTCGTCGTCTTTTTTTGTTTTTATAATCTTCGTAGATACAACCGCTTTTCGTTGGAACAAACGGCGTAAATTTTTTCGAATGTATATATTTTCATTGATCCATTCGGCAATAATATCTCGAGCACCTTGCAAAGCTTCGTCTTCATTTTTGATGTTTTCATTTAAATATGTAGCGGCTAAAAAATCCAGATCATCATTTTTTTGACTCATGATGATTTTTGCCAATGGTTCCAATCCGTTTTCACGAGCAACATCGGCTTTGGTTTTTTTCTTCTTTTTATAAGGTAAATAAAAATCTTCTAATTCTTGTAAATCAAAGCTGTTTTCAATTTTAGTTTTCAATTCGGGCGAAAGTGAATTTTGCTCTTCAATCGATTTTAAGATGCTTTCTTTTCGCTTAACGATTTCTTCAAATTGTTTATTTAATTTTGAAATGGTTTCGATTTGTACCTCATCTAAATTGCCGGTTTGGTCTTTTCGGTATCGCGAAATAAAAGGTATGGTACAATCTTCGGAAAGTAATTGTATCGTAGCATCGATACTTTTTACAGCTATTTGAGTTTGATTGTGTATGAATTGAATGTGGTTCATGGTGGAATTAAATTTGGCCACTAAAATACTATCTTTGAATAAAAAAAAGTGTCTATGGAACCAATATTGTTATATTTATTATTAATAAATTTACTAACGCTATTTATTTGGGGATACGATAAACAAATGGCTAAAAAAAATAGGCAGCGTATTTCGGAAACGCGCTTATTGTTACTCGTTTTCTTAGGTGGTATTATAGGCGGTATTTTTGGAATATTTCTCTTTAGACACAAATCATCCAAACAAATTTTTTTATTAAAATTTACGGGTGTCGCTGTGCTTCAGTTGGTTATTTTACGCTTTGTATTAAGAATATTGTGGGCGTAATTTCAATTTAGTCCTGAACAATAAAATCTTTAGGATCTTCTTTTTTGAATTCGGGCTGAATCGTTATGTGGTTGATACCAAAATTTTGGAACAAAACCAATTCTATCCGATGCAATACCTCATCAAATTGTGTTAAAGTAAAATCTTCTGGGCAATCCAAATGGGCTTCCAAGTGAATTTCTTCTTCGTTTAAGTGCCACACATGTATGTGGTGTAACTTACCGGCACCAGATACTTTGTGTACCTCTCTCACAATTTCTTTGATATCTATGTGTTCTGGTGTAAAAAGCATCAACATTTTGGTTGCTTTTAATATTAAATCATAACCAACCACAATTAAGTAAATAGCAATTAAGATAGTCATTACGCTATCGACCCAATACCAACCATATAACTTCATCAATAATCCGCCAACCAATACTGCAATGGAAGCCATCATATCGGTTAGCAAATGCAAGTAGGCTGATTTCATGTTTAAATTATGATCAGCGTCTTTTTTTAATAAAATAACCGACAAACCATTGACTACAATACCCAGTGTGGCCAACCAAATCACTAAATTGGATTTAATTTCGTGTGGGTTTATAAAACGTTCAATGGCACCATAAATTAAGATAAAAGCCACAATAATTAAAGTAGCCGCATTTATAAATGCTGCTATTAATTCGGCTCTTTTTAATCCAAAAGTTTGATCAATAGAAGCTTTTCGTCTGGATAATTTGTTAGCTACTAAACTAAATACTAAAGAAAGTACGTCCGAAAAATTATGGAGTGCATCCGAAATTAAAGCTAAACTGCCTGAGATAATGCCGCCGACAACTTGCGCTATTGTAATTAGTAAATTCAATAATATGGAATAGACTAAGTTTTTAGCTTTTACTTCGTGTTTCTCTATGTGAACGTGATCGTGGATCATTACTAGTCTTATTTGCAAGCAATTTTATGGACACGGTTGGCGTGTCTACCCCCTTCAAATGGTGTGTTTAAAAACGTATCCACCATTTCAATTGCCTGTTGAATGGATGTATATCTTGCAGGGATACTGATAATATTTGCATCGTTATGTTGGCGTGCAAGTGCTGCAATTTCTTTTGTCCAACACAAAGCAGCGCGAATATCTTGATGTTTGTTTACTGTCATAGCTATTCCATTTCCGGAACCACAAATAACAATTCCTAAATCAGCTTTTTTACTTTCAACATCATACGCAACGGGATGACCAAAATCGGGATAATCTACACTTTCAAAAGAATCGGTGCCATGGTTGTAAATAGTGTGTCCTTTTTCTTCTAAAAATTGAACAATTGCTTTTTTGTATTCGGGACCAGCATGGTCGTTTCCAATAGATATTTTCATGATTGTGTGTTGTTTATTTTTACAAAATTACTAAAGTTACTTCTAGTTATTACGTGCGGCTTTTATTTTTTGATGTTTTTACAACCAAAGTGTTTGTTTTCAAAGAATTATATAAGAAAATTAAGTAAAACATATGGAATGTTAATTGTTTTTTTTAATTCGTTGATAATCAGTTAATCTTAATTTAACAACTACTGTTAACAACTTTGGATAGAAAATAAAAACTTTTTTAGACAGGTGTTAAAATTATTTGTAATCCAAAATGGAAATTTAAAAAGCAAGATAAGTTTTACTTTTTTATGGATAATTTATCACCATTTATTTCTTGTTTATTAACAAAATTACAGTGTAAAAGTTATTTACAAAAAGCATAGTAAGAACATTAAAAACAGTTGTTGATAATCTGTTTTTATTTTTATTTTTATAGCTAAAATTCAAGGTGTTATAGGATATAATTTATGTTAATTAAATTGTATAAGTAGTTATAACTTAAAACAAACTTATTTTTACAAAAACTTATACTAACTATTAACACACTATAATCATCATCATAAATTTAAATTTAATTAAAAATATTTTTTGTTGTTTTTAATAATTGTTGAAAACTTCAATATATTCAAATTTGTTATTTTTTGGTTAATTATGATTTCTGATTTCTAAATTTTAAATTCTTCTTCGTAACTTTCAACATTATTAGAAAAGATACAATGAGTAAGAAACCCAAAAAATTAGGAAATAAACCCAAAGATTTCACAGCACAACTTTATAAAATACTCTCCAAAGAACCCACAAAATCCTATAATTACAAACAAATTGCAGCGATATTAGAACTTTCAGATACCAAGAGCAGAAATGAAATTATTAGGGATTTAAAAATACTAAAATCACAAGATAAAATTCATGAAACAGAGATTGGAAAATACCAAATAATTTCCAAAGCGGAGTATTATGAAGGAATTATTGATATGACATCTCGAAAGAACGGCTATTTTGTTTGTGACGATTTAGAAGATGATGTATTTGTTCCGTTTATAAATTTAAATCATGCTTTAGATGGAGATAAAGTGAAAGCTTATATTTACAATAGAAGAAGTTCACGCAAACCAGAAGCAGAAGTTTTAGAAATTTTAGAACGGAAAAAAACTGAATTTGTTGGTGTAATTGATATTCAAAAAAACTTTGCTTTTGTTTCAACTACCAATACTAAAATGTATACCGATATTTTTATCCCAAAAAATAAAATTGGTGCTGCAGAACATGGAGATGTTGTATTAGTAAATCTTGAAGATTGGCCTAAAAAAGCAGATTCTCCATTTGGTTCAGTACTAAAAGTATTAGGAAAACCAGGTGAACACAATACTGAAATTCATGCAATATTAGCCGAATACGGTTTACCGTATGATTTTCCAATTGAAGTAGAAGCGTATGCGAATAAAATAGATACTTCAATAACCGAAGCAGAAATAAAAAAACGCCGCGATATGCGTGATGTTTTAACCTTTACCATTGATCCAAAAGATGCTAAAGATTTTGATGATGCGTTATCGTTTCAGGTTTTAGAAAATGGAAATTACGAAATCGGAGTTCATATTGCCGATGTTTCGCATTATCTTCAAGAAGGAACTATTTTAGATGATGAAGCTTATAATCGTGCTACTTCGGTGTATTTAGTAGATCGAGTAGTTCCAATGTTACCAGAAGTGTTATCTAATTTTGCATGTTCACTTCGACCACATGAAGAAAAATATACGTTTTCAGCGGTTTTTCAATTAAATAACAAAGCAGAAGTAGTGGATTCATGGTTTGGTCGTACGGTAATTTATTCGGATCAACGTTTTGCGTATGAAGAAGCTCAGCATATTATAGAAAGTAAAATTGATAGTATTCCAGCCGAAATTTCATTAACTGGTAATGAATATATTGTTCCAAAACCAATAGTTGATGCCACACTTAAAATGGATGAATTAGCAAAAATTCTAAGAAGAAAAAGAATGGCAGCTGGCGCAATTTCATTTGATAAAATAGAAGTAAAATTCAATTTAAACGAAGCAGCAGAACCTATTGGAGTATATTTTAAACAAAGTAAAGATGCGAATCATTTGATTGAGGAATTTATGTTGTTAGCCAATAGAAAAGTAGCAGAATTTATTGGAAAACAAAAGAAAACCTTTATTTATAGAATCCACGACGAACCAAATGAAGATAAATTAATCAATCTTCAAACTGTGATTACAAAGTTTGGATATTCTATTAATTTCCGTTCAAAAAAAGACATTTCGAGTTCGTTGAATAATTTACTTTTAGAAGTACAAGGTAAAAAAGAACAAAATTTAGTGGATACTCTTACAATTAGAAGTATGAGTAAAGCAGCATATTCAACTGAAAATATTGGTCACTATGGATTAGCATTTGATTATTACAGTCATTTTACTTCACCAATTCGTCGTTATCCCGATGTTATGGCACACCGATTATTACAACACTACATTGATGGTGGAAAAAGTGTGAATGAAGAAGAATACGAGGAGAAATGTGTGCATTCCTCGCAAATGGAAGGTTTAGCCGCTCAAGCCGAACGCGATTCTGTGAAATACATGCAAGTAAAATACATGCAAGATCATAAAGATCAAGAGTTTTTAGGGGTAATTTCTGGGGTAACTGAATGGGGAATTTATGTAGAAATCATCGAAAATAAATGCGAAGGAATGTGTAGAATTCGTGAAATTAGAGATGATTATTATACCTTTGACGACAAACAATATGCTTTGGTTGGTGAAGTTTCTAAAAATATGTTACAATTAGGAGACGAAATTTACGTTACAGTTAAAAATGCTGATTTAGTGAAAAAACAATTGGATTTTCATTATTTAAGAAAGAGAGAGTAATTTTAGTAAAAAGTAATTAGTTTAAAAAAAATGAAAAAAATAATTTATAGTTTATTGTTAATGAGTTCATTAACATATGCACAACTTGAAAAAAACGTAGGTGATTTTACTAAAGTTACCTCTTTTGATAAAATAGATGTTAACTTAGTAGCTGCTACTGAAAATAAAGTGGTATTAACAGGTGCTCATTCAAAAGATGTAGAATTAGTTAATAAGAATGGTGAATTAAAAATTAGAATGCCATTAATAAAAATGTTGTCGGGTTATTCGGTTTCTGCTACCGTTTATTATAAAAAAATAGAAGCAGTTGAAGCAAACGAAGGTAGTAGAATTACTTCAAAAGACACTATTTCTTCACTTAATTTTGATATTATTTGCAAAGAAGGATCAGATATTAAACTTACTAATTTACAAGCCGATCGTTTACAAATTCGTGTTTCACAAGGAAGTGTTGTTACTGTTATTGGAACTGTAAAAAATCAAGATGTTATATCGAATTCGGGTGGAAAATATGACGGACAAGATTGTAAAACCGAACAAACAGAAGTTACTGTAAACGCGGGTGGAATGGCTTATGTGCATGCTTCCGATTTAGTGAATGCAAAAACAAGAGCTGGAGGAGAAATTACGATTTATGGTAAACCCAAGCAAACAATAGAAAAAAGTGTAGCCGGAGGATCTATTGAACAAGCAAAATAACAGGAATAACGCTTCCGTATTTTGCTGGTAAATTTTTTGTAAATTCGTATATTATTGATCGAACTAAATACCAAACACTTGATTGTACAAGACATTTTAGCGGCTATTCCCTGGGGTTTTTTACTTGCCATTTCTATTGGCCCTGGTTTTTTTGTATTATTAGAAACCAGTATTACTAAAGGATTTAAAGCAGCTTTTACGTTAGATTGTGGGATCATTTTTAGTGATATTATTTTTATCTTAATTGCTTATTTTGCTTCCAATCAAATTTTAGCACAGTTCAAAGACAATCCAAATTTATATATTATTGGCGGATCAATAATGTCAGTTTATGGTGTGATTTCCTATATACAATTGAAGAAAAAATTTGAGATTGATGAGGATAAAGATATTGATGATATCCCTAATAATAATTACCTAGGTTTATTTTTTAAAGGCTTTTTCTTAAATGTAATTAATATCGGTATTTTAGGTTTTTGGATGATGGTCATCATCACACAAGGGCCTCGTTTACAAATGGTACCATCCCGTGTTTTCACTTTTTTTGTAGCTACTTTATTTTTTTATTTAGCTATTGATGTGGTAAAAATCATCTTAGCCAAACAATTAAAACACCGTTTAACACCTGTAAATATCTACAAAATCAAAAGAGTTATTAGTTTTATTTTAATCATTTTTGGGGTGTTCTTTTTATTACAAGGCGTATTTCCAGGATTTAAAGAGAAAGTGGTTCACGAAATAGAGGTAACCCGTTAATTTTTAAATAATGATCAAAAAAAACCTCCTAATTTCTTAGAAGGTTTTGAGGCATCGTCCGGATTCGAACCGGAGTAGACGGTTTTGCAGACCGCTGCCTAGCCGCTCGGCCACGACGCCATTGTTTGAACGGACTGCAAATTTACATTTTATTTCCTCTTTTCCAAAAATAATATCTATTTATTAAGTAGAAATAATTCGTTTTTAAGTTTACTTTTGCACTACATTATAGTCCATTAGTTATGAAGAATTTACGTTTTCTTAAACCAATAATAAGTTATTTTTGTATTGGGTTAATCATTACAACCTCGAGTAGAATACTATTGTTCTTAATTTTTAAAGAACGCGTAGTTGAAAATGAAAATTATAGCCAGTTATTTAGTATTGGATTGCGGTTCGATATTATTCTATTAAGTTATACTGCATTTTTTCCTACCCTGCTGATTTTATTATTACCAGATACTATATTACAAAAGATTAAAAAATTTATAAACGTTTATTTTATTTTCTTTTTATTCTTGTTTTTTTTGATGGAATTAGCCACACTCGATTTTATCAAACAATATGATACACGCCCTAATAGGTTGTTTCTAGATTATTTAATTTATCCTAAAGAAGTAATAGGAACCTTATTAAAAAGCTATTTACCGTCTTTACTTATCTCTGCCATTTTATTAAACAGTGCCCTTTATTTTGCCTTGAAACATGGTAAAAAAATATTTTATCCTGTGGCAGGTAATTATAAAACAAAGCTAATATTATTTCCTGTAATTGCTTTTTTGATGGTTTTTGGAGCCCGCGGCAGTTTAACGTCAAAACGCCCTATAAATGCAAGTAATGCCATTTTTTGTTCGGACCAAATGACCAATTCGTTAGGATTAAATTCATTGTATACTGTAGCTTTTGCTGCTTATGCCATGAAAAGCGAAGGTGATGTAAAAAAGTATGGAAAAATGGATGAGTTGGAAGCGTATTCAAGAGTAAAAAAATACATGGATATTTCTAATTTTTCTTCAGTTAGTAATCCTTTTTTGCATACCGTTACTCCAGATACTATTCAACCGAAGTATAACGTGGTTGTTTTTTTACAAGAAAGTTTAGGTGCCGAATATGTGGGTTGTTTGAATGGTTTACCATTAACACCACAATTGGATAAATTAAGCAAAGAAGGGCTGTTGTTTACGAATCTATATTGTACAGGTACACGAAGTGTTAGAGGTATTGAACAGGTTACCTCTGGATTTTTACCCAATCCTTCTGAGAGCGTTGTAAAATTAAGTGGATCTCAACAAGGATTTTTCACCTTGGCTGAAGCTTTTGGAAAACAAAATTACGATACCAGTTTTATTTATGGAGGCATGGCAAATTTTGATAATATGGCTTCTTTTTTCAATGGAAACGGATTTAAAAATATTATTGATGAAACCGATTTTGACGCCGATGGAAAAAAATATGCTATGAAAGGAACTTGGGGATATTGTGACGAAGATTTAGCAGTAAAAGCCAATGATTATTTTAAATCATTAGGAAGAAAGTCGTTCTTTTCTCTAATGTTTTCTACCTCCAACCATGAACCTTTTGAGTTTCCTGACGGAAGAATAAAATTACACGAACAACCAAAAAACACTGTAAATAACGCCATGAAATATGCCGATTTTTCTATCGGAAAATTCTTCGAATTAGCAAAAAAAGAGGCTTATTTTAAAAACACTATTTTTGTGGTAATTGCTGATCACAATACCAGAACCTATGGTAAAAGCTTGGTACCAATCAATAAATTCCATATCCCGGCTTTGATTATTGCGCCCAATGTAAAAAAAGGAACAACCTATGATCAATTGGCCAGTCAAATGGATATTCCTTCTACGGTTTTAGCATTATCTGGAATCACCACAAAATCGCCAATGCCGGGACGTAATTTGATAAAATTACCCAAAGGAACCAAAGGACGAACCATAATGTTGTTTCATGAAACGTATGCGTTTCGTGTTGAAAACGATGTAATCATCATGAATCCAAATAGCAAACCTTTGCAGTTTAAAGTAAAGAGTGATACCGAACTAATTCCTGCTCCTTTGAACGAAGAATTAGCCAAAGATGCCCTGGCTCATATTGTAGCCTCGAGTAATTTGTATAAAAATAGAGCTTATAAATCGGAATAAGTGTAATGAGCAACGGTTAGTTTCTGTATTCTTCCATTTCAATGGTAACTGCTTCTACATCTCCCCCAATAGGCGGATTCAATTTTGATACCGCTAACTTGATTCGAGATATGGATGGAATTTCTGAAAAACATCGTTTGATGATCCTTTGGCCCACATGTTCTAATAATCTAGAACGTATTGCCATTTCGTCTACTACAATTTTATTTAGAACAACATAATCTACGGTGTCGGTTAGTTCATCAGATTGTGCTGATTTTCGCAAGTCTGTTTTTATTTCTAAATCCACGCGGTAATTGGATCCTATTTTAGCTTCTTCCACCAAACAACCGTGATACGAAAAGGTTCTGATGTTTTGTAATTTAATTATTCCCATAAAATTTTAGTATCAAGTTTGAGGTTTTTTGGTTTCAAGTTGTTTTCTTTATCCAAAGTTACATAAAACCTGTAACTTTTAAACTTGAAACTTGAAACATTTTCTATCTTTGCATAAAACATAGAAAAACAATGTCAGCAGAAGATAAATCACTGAATTTTATAGAACAAATCATTGAAGACGATTTAAAAAATGGTTTGAGCCAAGATAAATTACGTTTTCGATTTCCTCCCGAACCTAATGGATATTTACATGTGGGTCATGCGAGTGCCATTTGCTTAAATTTTGGTTTAGGAATCGATTATAAAGCGCCTGTAAATCTTCGTTTTGACGATACCAATCCTTCAAAAGAAGAACAAGAATATGTTGATGCCATCAAACGCGATATAGAATGGTTGGGTTTTCAATGGGATAAAGAATGTTATGCTTCTGATTATTTCCAACAATTGTATGATTGGGCAGTGGAATTGATCAAAAAAGACAAAGCCTATGTGGATAGCCAAACGTCAGAAGAAATGGCACAACAAAAAGGTACTCCAACTACCCCAGGAACAGATTCGCCTTATAGAACCCGTTCTATAGAAGAGAATTTGGATTTATTTACCCGCATGAAAAACGGTGAATTTGAAAAAGGAACTCATGTTTTGCGTGCTAAAATATCAATGGGAGCTAATAATATGTTGATGCGTGATCCAATTATATATCGCATCATGCATGCACACCACCATAGAACTGGGAACGATTGGTGTATTTATCCAATGTATGACTGGGCGCATGGAGAAAGTGATTATTTAGAACAAATTTCACATTCCTTCTGTACTTTAGAATTTTTACCCCATCGTGAATTATACGATTGGTTTTTGAACCAAATATATGATTCCACAAAAGTACGTCCTAAGCAAAGGGAGTTTGCCAGAAGAAATTTATCGCATACAGTTGTTTCTAAACGAAAATTATTACAATTAGTAGAAGAAAAGCATGTAACTGGATGGGATGATCCTAGAATGAGTACGATTTCAGGAATGAGAAGACGTGGCTATACACCTACAGCTATTCGAAATTTTGCCAACACGATTGGAATTGCAAAACGCGATAATTTAATTGATGTTTCGCTATTAGAATTTTGTGTACGCGAAGATTTAAATAAAATAACACCCCGTGTGATGGCTGTTTTAGATCCTGTAAAACTAGTAATCACTAACTATCCTGACGGTCAAGAAGAATGGTTAGAAGCTGAAAATAATCCAGAAGAAGCGGTAATGACTTACAGAAAAGTACCTTTTTCAAAAGAAATATATATCGAACGAGAAGATTTTCAAGAAGAAGCGCACAAGAAATTCTTCCGTTTGACTTTAGGAACCGAAGTACGATTGAAAAACGCCTATATCATCAAAGGAGAATCGGTTGTGAAAGATGAACACGGAAATATTACTGAAATTCACGCTACATATGACGTTGAGTCAAAATCAGGAAGTGGCACAGAAGCCAGTCAAAGAAAGGTAAAAGGAACCATTCATTGGGTTTCTATTCCTCACGCAAAAGAAGCTGAAGTTCGTGTGTATGATAGACTATTCACCAACGAAAGTCCAGATAAAGATAAAGAAGTTGATTTTAAAGAATTTATAAATCCAAATTCATTAAAAATAATTACAGGTTATGTTGAGCCAAGTTTACAAACTGCTAAAGAACTAGATCATTTTCAATTTCAGCGTTTAGGGTATTTTTGTGTAGACAGAGATTCAACAGCTCAAAAATTAGTTTTTAACAAAACGGTTGGATTAAGAGATACTTGGGCAAAAATTTCAGAACAACAATAATATACTATTCTTAAATTTTTTAGAAACTAAAATAATATTTCAAACCTGCACGGTATTTTTCCTTGTAGGTTTTTTATTTTTATACAATTTTGTTGTTATTATTAAAAACTATAGTAATCCAATTTTTAATAATTAGAAACTTTTAAAAAAGACTTTTATAAGTAAGTTTTAGGAGAATATCTCTTTTAAGCAAGGTGTTTTTATATGTTTATATAAGAAATCGTGTTAAATCAAACGTATTACGTTTTATCAACAAAAAAACCGTCAATAGTATAAATTGACGGTTTGGTTTTGTCAATCTGAACTTGATTACTTTGTCAGTTCGTAAGCTCGGGTCAGATTCTAAACAAGTATTAAGCCTCGCTAGTGTCGCTTGGATTAAAATCGGTTGCTGTATTGTCATTTTTTTTCTTGACACGTTTCGGTTGATTTTTCATCGTTTCCCCAATTTGATTACTTGCAGTAAAACTCGCTACCATATTATTCAACATATCACTTCCTGCTTGAGGAGAATTAGGCAACAAAATTAAGTTCGAATTGGTATCAGCGCCAATAGCTTGTAATGTGTCATAATGTTGGGTTACCACAATCAAAGCAGATGCTTCTTGTGAATTAATACCAACACTGTTTAGCACTTCAACACTTTCGACAAGACCACGCGCAATTTCTCTTCGTTGGTCTGCAATTCCTTGTCCTTGTAGTTTCTTACTTTCTGCTTCTGCTTTGGCTTTGGCAACAATTCGGATGCGTTGTGCTTCCGATTCAAATTCAGCGGCTGTTTTTTCACGATCTGCAGCATTGATTCGGTTCATCGCATTTTTTACTTGAATATCCGGATCAATATCGGTCACCAAGGTATTAATAATATCATAACCGTATGCCATCATAGATTCGTTTAATTCCCGTTTTACCGCTATCGCAATATCGTCTTTTCGTAAAAAAACATCATCTAAAATTAACTTAGGAACTTCCGCGCGCACTACATCGAAAACATAAGCTGTAATTTGATCGTGCGGATACTCTAATTTGTAAAAAGCTTCGTAAACTTTACTTTGAATTACGTTAAACTGAACCGAAACTTTCATTTTAATAAATACGTTGTCTTTAGTTTTCGTTTCAATAATAACGTCTAATTGCTGAATTCTTAAATTTACTCTACCAGCAATGCGATCAATTACAGGAATTTTTAATTGTAAACCAGAACTTCTAATGCTTGTAAATTTTCCAAATCGTTCTATAACAACAGCTGTTTGTTGTTTTACCGTAAAGAATGAAGAAAAAAAGACAATCAAACCAATGAAAATAATAGGGAACATGATAAACTCCATAATTTTTAGTTTTTAAAATTTGTAATTATACGCTGCATTTCATAAAAAGTTACAGCGGTTATGAAATAAAAAAGCCCCTGAATTTCAGGGGCTTTGCTTTATAAACTTGCGATTGCTTTTTCGATCCTTTTGATGGTTTCTGCTTTGCCAATCATTTCAATTATATCAAACAAATGAGGTCCTTTAAGCGCACCTACCAAACTCAAGCGAAGAGGTTGCATTACTTTTCCCATTCCAATTTCATGGGTTGTCATCCAGTTTTTTAATGCTGTTTCAATAGTAGTCGAAGTAAAATCTTCTATTTTTCCCAATTCTGAAATCACTTGTTGCATTAATCCAGGAGTTTCTTCTTTCCAGTTTTTAACTGCCTTTTCGTCGTATGATGTTGGCGCCTCAAAGAAATAATCAGCTAAATCCCAAAATTCATTTACAAAATGCGCTCTTTCTTTAATTAAGTTGACAACTCTTTCCAGGTCTAATGTTGTAGAAACACCTCTTTTTACTAATTCTTCAGAAAAACTAATGGCCAATTCCTTATCACTTTTCCCAATTAAATACTGATGATTGAACCATTTGTTTTTCTCTGGGTCAAACTTCGCTCCTGCTTTGTGAATGCGGTTTAAATCGAATTTTTGTACCAATTCTTGTAACGAGAAAATCTCTTGCTCGGTGCCGTCATTCCAACCCAATAAAGCTAAAAAGTTGATCACTGCTTCAGGGAAAAAGCCATTTTCTCTATAACCTGAAGACATCCCTTCTTCGGTTTTAGCTTCGCTCAGTTCGCCTTTGGCTTGTGTCCACGCTAAAGGGAATACCGGAAAGCCCATTTTATCACCATCACGCTTAGATAATTTTCCATTTCCAATCGGTTTTAAAATTAAAGGTAAATGTGCAAATTCAGGTGCGTTCCAACCCAATGCTTTGTATAATAAGTGGTGTAATGGCAAACTAGGCAACCATTCCTCACCCCGAATTACATGTGTGGTTTCCATTAAATGATCATCCACAACATTGGCTAAATGGTAAGTAGGCATACCATCTGATTTGAATAATACTTTATCGTCTAATACATTGGTGTCAAATTTAATGTCGCCTCGAATGATGTCTTTTAATTCTAAAATTTCATTCACAGGTGTTTTAAATCGAATGACATATGGGTCCCCATTTGCTATGCGTTCGGTTACTTTTTCCGGTGATAATGTAAGCGAATTGTCCAGTTGCGCTCTTACAGAATGATTGTAAATAAAAGTATTTCCTTTCGTTTCGGCCTCTTTACGCATAGTATCTAAACTTTCTGCGGTGTCAAATGCATAATAAGCCCATCCTGAGACAATCAATTGGTCAGCAAATTCTTGGTACATTGCTTTTCGCTCACTTTGTCGATAGGGTCCAAATTTTTCGTTCTTGCCTACGGTTTCATCAGGCGCTATTCCCAACCACTCAAGCGCTTCAAATATATAGGATTCGGCTCCAGGAACAAATCGGGTTTGATCTGTGTCTTCAATACGAAGATAAAATGTGCCTCCGTGTTTTTTGGCAAATAAATAGTTAAACAATGCGGTTCTAACCCCACCGATATGTAATGGCCCTGTTGGACTTGGTGCAAATCGTACTCTTACAGACATTTTTATTAAATTTTAGGCAAAGATACAATTACAATTTAGATGTAAGAATTTAGAGTTTAGAAAATCTTTAGGTTATTAAACATTCGATTCTAAAAACATTAAGTTTCATAAAAAACCTATTGACTAATCTTGATAGATATCGTATTTTTAGCGGTTATTAACCAAGGGTTTATAAAAGTGTCAGAAAAAAACATAATTTACTTCAAACTCGAACGCTTTATCAAGAAGTTCTATACCAACGAACTGATCAAAGGAACACTTCTTTTCATCGGTTTGGGGTTGTTGTATTTTATTTTCACTTTATTGGTTGAATATTTTTTGTGGCTTTCTATTCAAGGCAGAACAGTTTTGTTTTGGTTGTTTGTGGCGGTTGAGTCTTATTTATTGACGCGATGGATTGCCTTTCCTTTGTTTAAGTTGTTTAAGTTGCAAAAAGGAATTAATCACGAACAGGCGGCACACATTATTGGAAGTCATTTTACGGAAGTTCAAGATAAATTACTCAATTTTCTTCAACTAACCCATCAAAATCAAACTTCTGAATTGCTTCTTGCCTCCATTGAACAAAAGGCGGCAGCCTTGCAGCCTATACCGTTTTCAAACGCGGTAAATTTTACCCAAAACAAAAGGTTTTTACCCTATACCTTAGCTCCAATTCTATTGTTGATTTTGTTTTTTATTACGGGTAATTCAGAAATTATTTCAAACAGTTTTACGCGCGTGGTGCATTACAAAACAACTTTTACACCTCCCGCTCCATTTGAATTTGTACTATTAAATCCGTCATTAACTACTCAACAATATTCCGATTTTACATTACAAGTAAAAACACACGGCAACGTAATTCCAGAAAATGTAGCCATAAAAATTGGAGAAGAAGTATATTATTTACAAAGTTCGCGCCCCGGATTTTTTGAGTATACCTTCCCTAAATTAACCAAAGACGTGTTTTTTTCGCTGCAAGCAAATGACATTCAATCAGATACATTTCATCTAAACGTGGTGGATGTGCCGACCATTACAAATTTTCAAATGCAATTACAGTATCCTGCATATTTGGGCAAAAAAACAGAAACCATACAAGGAACAGGGAATGCAGTAGTTCCAGAAGGCACCGTAATCACGTGGAACATCCATGCGGTTGCTACTGATAAAATGGTATTGCATCTAAATAACAGACCAAGCCTTTTTGCTGTTCATCCCCCCATTTTTTCAATATCCAGAAAAATAATGGGAAATTTAAACTATGAAATTAGTACCTCTAATAAACAATGGGAATCTTTTGAAAAACTTACATATCAAATCTCAGTTGTTAAAGATCAGTTCCCAAGCATTTCGATACAAGCCGCGCCCGATTCGTTACACTTGAAATCCAAAGTGCTTTTGGGCCAAATTTCAGACGACCATGGCTTATCAAAGTTGCGGCTTGTTTATTATCCAAAAGACAACCCTAGGGCTATAAAAACAGCTAATTTACCCATACGCAAGCAAGCGGTCGATCAATTTGTATATTCTTTTCCAACAGGAGTCACCCTAGAAAAAGGTGTAAATTATGAGTATTATTTTGAGGTGTTTGATAACGATGTGGTCAACCAATTCAAAAGCACCAAATCGGTTGTTTTTCAGCATTATGAAATGACGGAAATTCAAAAAGAGGACCAGCAATTAAAAGAACAACAAGAAAACATCAACAGTCTCGAAAAATCACTTCAAAATCAAGACAAGCAACTTTCTGAATTAGACAAGCTCCAAAAAATGAATAAGGAAAAATCGGTTTTGGACTTTAAAGACCAAAAGAAAGTAACAGATTTTATCAATCGTCAGAAGCAACAAGACGAAATGATGAAAGAGTTTACTAAAAAACTAACCGACAATTTAGAGGAGTTTAACCCAAAAGTGCAAGATAAAGAAAAACAAGAATTATTGCGAAGGCTCGAAGAAGCAGAAAAACAATCCGAAAAAAACGAAAAATTACTCAAAGAATTGGAAGAACTTTCTAAAAAATTAGAAAAAGAGGATTTGTTTGATAAGGCCGATAAATTAAAGCAAAACGCTAAAAATCAGAAACAAAACCTCGAACAATTGGTAGAATTAACCAAACGTTTTTATGTGGAAAAAAAGGCCGAACAACTAGCAGATAAATTACAACAACTAGCCGTAAAACAAGAGCAATTGGCTGCCGATCCAAAAGACAATAGCGAAAAAAACCAAAAAGAAATCAATGCTGCTTTTGATGACATTCAAAAAGAATTGCAAGAGTTGGATAAGGAAAACAAGGAATTGAAAGATCCCCTATATATTCCTAACGAGAAGAATGAGCAAGAAGAAATAAAAAAAGACCTACAAAAAGCGGCTGAGGAACTAAATAAGCAACAACCCAAAAAGGCCCAACCAAAGCAGAAAGCCGCCGCAGCTAAGATGAAAGAAATGAGTCAAAAAATGGCCCAATCGATGGATTCTGGCGAATCGGAACAATTGAAAGAGGATGCAAAGTTGTTGCGACAAATATTGGATAATTTATTGGCCTTTTCATTTGATCAGGAACGATTGATTGCTAGTACAAATTCAGCACAAACCCGCTCTTTACAATTGAATAAAGTATTGAAAAAGCAACAAGATTTGAAACAACAATTTAAACACGTTGACGACAGTTTGTTTGCTGTGTCTTCTCGCAATCCACGAATAACCGAAATCATTTTAAAAGAATTAGGGGACGTACATTATAATCTTGATAAAACACTTGAATCGTTGGCTGATAATGCTATTTCTAAAGGAGCGTCGCATCAGCAATATGTGCTTACGTCGGCCAATCGTTTAGCTGATTTTTTAAGCAACGTTCAGAGCCAAATGAACATGGAGATGCAGGGTCAAGGTAAAGGCACTCCAAAGCCAGGTAAAGGACAAGGAGCCGGTATGCAACTACCCGACATTATCAAGAAACAAGATGGTTTGGGCGAAAAAATGAAAGAAGGCATGAAGCCTGGAGAACAGCCGGGCAGTAAGCCGGGTGAAGGAAAACAAAAAGGAAAAGAAGGAAAAGGCGATTCGGGAGGAGATAACCAAGATGGTGACAGTGGATCCGAAGGCAATGCCGGCAAGGTCTTAGACATACTTAAAGAACAACGGCAGTTGCGCGATGCCCTTCAGAAGGCACTGGAAAAAGAAGGCATGACCAATCAAGGGATGAGTGCTTTACAACAAATGAAAGACATTGAAAAACAATTGATTAACAAGGGATTTAAGAACGAAACCCTTCAAAATATATTGAATCTTAAACACGAACTCTTGAAGCTTGAAAAAGCGATTCAACAGCAAGGAGAAGACACTAAAAGACAATCAAAGGCAAACGAACAAAACTATTCCAATACAGCGCCACCTCTCTCTAAAGAATTAAAAGAATATATCAATAGTGTTGAAATATTAAACCGACAAAGCTTACCTTTGCAACCCAATTTCAACCAAAAAGTACAACGTTATTTTAAGAGCTATGATCAGTTTTAATTACGAAACCCAATTTGTTTTAGAGAATGAAACAGTATTTGAAGACTGGATATCTCGAATTATTGTATCAGAAGGTTTTGAGGAAGGAGAGATTAATTATATTTTTTGTGATGACGAGTATTTGCACAAAATTAATATGGAATATTTAAACCATGACACCTTAACCGACATTATTAGTTTTGACTACACTGTAGGAAATGTACTACAAGGCGATATTTTTGTTTCTATCGAACGTGTTATGGATAACGCTAAGGATTTTAAGGTTTCGTTTGATGATGAATTAAAAAGAGTTATGTCTCACGGGGTGCTCCATTATTGTGGTTACAAAGACAAGTCGCCTGCAGATGAGGCTGTTATGCGTAAAAAAGAAAATGAAAAAATCAAGATGTTTCACGTGGAACAATAGCAACTTGAAATGAAGTTTGTTTCACGTGGAACATAAAATCAGTATAAAATGTTTTTAAACGAATATGATGTAATTGTTGTGGGTGCTGGTCATGCGGGATGTGAAGCTGCTGCTGCTGCTGCTAACATGGGTTGTTCTGTGTTATTGATAACCATGAATCTGCAAAATATCGCTCAGATGTCTTGCAACCCTGCTATGGGTGGAATTGCAAAAGGACAAATTGTTCGAGAAATTGATGCTCTTGGGGGGTACTCTGGGATAGTGTCGGACAAAACAGCCATTCAATTTAAAATGTTGAACAAATCGAAAGGACCCGCTATGTGGTCTCCTCGAGTACAATCAGACAGAATGCGTTTTTCTGACGAGTGGAGAACCATGCTTGAGAACACGCCAAATCTTGATTTTTATCAAGAAATGGTTGCGGGATTGTTGTCGGAAAACGGCAAAATTACAGGCGTAAAAACATCTTTAGGGGTTTCTATAAAAGCCAAATCAGTGGTGTTAACTAATGGTACTTTTCTTAACGGATTAATCCATATTGGAGAAAAACAATTTGGTGGTGGACGCGCAGGTGAAAGCGCTTCGTTTGGTATTACCGAAGACTTGGTAAAATTGGGTTTTGAATCGGGCAGAATGAAAACCGGAACGCCTCCACGAGTGGACGGTAGATCTTTAGATTTTTCAAAAATGAGCGAACAACCAGGCGACGATGTGCCGGAAAAGTTTTCTTATTCGAATGTGACAGCCCCTTTGAAAACCCAGCGTTCGTGTTGGATGTCTTATACGTCTTTAGAAGTACACGACATTTTACGCGAAGGTTTTGACAGAAGCCCAATGTTTAACGGTCGAATAAAAAGTTTGGGTCCGCGGTATTGCCCCTCAATTGAAGATAAAATTAATCGCTTTGCGGATAAAGAGCGTCATCAATTATTTGTAGAACCTGAAGGCTGGACTACTTGCGAATATTATATTAATGGTTTTTCTACGTCTTTACCGGAAGACATTCAATTTAAAGCTTTGCGATCGGTGGCGGGTTTTGAAAATGTAAAATTTTTTAGACCGGGATATGCAATTGAATACGACTACTTCCCTCCTACGCAGTTGCTACATACATTAGAGACTAAATTGGTAGCAGGGTTGTATTTTGCGGGTCAAATAAATGGTACTACAGGATATGAAGAAGCGGCATCTCAAGGATTAATGGCCGGCATAAATGCTGCCTTAAAAGTGCAACAGCGTGAACCGTTTATCTTAAAAAGAGACGAAGCGTATATTGGCGTTCTGATTGATGATTTAATTACAAAAGGAACAGAAGAACCCTACAGAATGTTTACTTCGCGCGCCGAGTACCGCACCTTATTACGTCAGGATAATGCAGATTTTAGATTAACACCTAAATCATTTGAAATTGGATTGGCCAAAGAAGATCGTATGGTTCGAATGGAACAAAAATTTTCTCAGTCAGAAGCAATGGTCAATTTTTTCAAAAACACCAGTTTAAAGCCAGAGGAGGCAAATCCTATATTAGAATCGAAAGGTTCTGCTCCAATGAGTCAGCCCGATAAAATGTTTAAAGTGTTTTCTCGTCCCCAATTGGACTTAGAAGATTTTAGAAAGTTCAAAAAAGTTGCGGCCTATATTGACGAATATAATTTGGATCAAGAAGTGGTGGAGCAAGCCGAAATACAAGTTAAATATTCGGGTTATATCGAAAAAGAAAAAAACAATGCGGATAAATTAACCCGTTTAGAAGACATTATTATTCCTGATAATTTCAATTTCGATAACATCCAATCTATTTCTATTGAAGCCAAACAAAAATTAAATAAAATCCGCCCTAGGACTATTGCTCAAGCTTCGCGTATTAGTGGCGTTTCGCCTAGCGATATTTCAGTTTTACTGATCTACATGGGAAGATAAGAAAGTAGCAAGACTGATGGATCAAATTATAAGTCCCTTTTGTCTTAATACGAAACCTTTAACTAAATATGTTTCACGTGAAACAACGGCGCCAAACCCTATTATAATTAATTATTTGATTAAAAACACATACATGAATTTTTCAGAAGACCATAGTTTTATCACCGTAAAAGATTTTTCAGTATCCGGAGAATCTTTTTCACTGTTGCTCAACGAAGAATACCAATTATTGAAAACGCACCCCCAACCTACTCTAGATCGTTTAGGTGTATATTATGAGTTCGAAGATTATATTTCGCATACTGACGGAAAACGAACACTTTTTGAAAAAATGTATCATTTTGTAAAACGAAGTGCATTAAAAAACAAAGTGCAATTGATAACTTCTAGTCAACCGCTAAAAGGAAAATTATTAGATATTGGTGCCGGAACCGGAGATTTTCTAATAGAAGCAAATAAACAAAATTGGGAAACCATTGGCATTGAACCCAACGATAAAGCCAAAGCGATTGCAACAGGAAAAGGCGTGCAATTTGCTGATACCATAGAAAAATTAGAAAGCAATTCTTTTGATGTTATTACGTTATGGCATGTGTTAGAACATGTGCCCGATGTAGCCCATCACGCAGCCGAGTTGAAGCGTTTGTTAAAACCTTCAGGAACACTTATTATCGCAGTGCCTAATTTTAAATCCTATGACGCTACCTATTATAGTTCGTTTTGGGCTGCCTATGATGTACCTCGTCATTTATGGCATTTTTCTAAAACCGCCATTGAAAAATTGTTTGATCATCAAAACATGAATGTAGTTGCAATTAAACCCATGTGGTTTGATAGTTTTTATGTTTCTTTATTATCCGAAAAGCACAAAACCGGTAAAATGAATTTTGTTCGCGGATTTGCAATAGGATGTATTTCAAATCTAGTAGGATTGTTTAAAAATGAATTTTCATCACACATTTACATCTTAAAAAACAAGTAAACATCCTTTTTAAGCGATTTAAAAGCTCTTCAACAACAAAACAAGCAAATAGTCGCCGGTTTTTAGTTACGCTGTTAGCGGTCAATTATAGCGGTTGTTTTTTATAACGCAAAACTATAAGTATTTTTATCACTATAAGAAACGCTTATACTTAAAATGAAAAATAAAAAAGCTACAAATTTGCAACTTGCCAACTAATTATTACTTTTACAAAAATTTATAAATAATTCACACCCAATGAAAAAAATCATTTTAATTGTAGGACTTGTGTCAAGCTTAATTGCTTGTAACAAAAATGAAGGAAAATCAGGAAGTTTAAAAACAGCATATATCGACACAGCAGAAATTTTAGAGAAATACGAAAAATTTAAAGCTGAAGACGAAAAATTTAAAGTGAAATCGGAAGAAATGGGCCGACCACTAGAAGCGAAAGTGAAAGCATTTCAAATGGAAGCACAAAGTTTTCAGCAAAATGCTCAAGTGAAAGGACCTCAATGGGCGCAACAAAAAGGGGCCGAACTTTCACAACGAGAACAACAATTAGGAGTTGAGCAAAATGCTTTATTGCAACAATTACAAGAAGAGGGTGGTGTTTTAAGAGATTCAATCATTAAAGAAGTTAAAGTATTCATTAAAGAATATGGCAAAAAGAAAGGATATGATTATATCTATGGTACTGGAGATGCAGCCACTATTTTGTATTCTAAAGACTCGTATAATATCACAGAAGAAGTATTAAAAGAGTTAAATGAGAAATACAAAACATCCGAAAAGAAAGAAGAACAATCAACCGAGAAAAAATAATTCTAAAGTCCTGAGTCATCAGGACTTTTTTATTTCTAGTGCTTTCGTTATATTTGTTTACTAATTTTACGCCATATGGAATCACTATCAGCCGCCGCCCAATATACACTTCAATTTATCAACCAAACCAATAAATCTCTTTTTCTGACCGGAAAAGCTGGAACTGGAAAAACGACACTATTAAAAGAAATTATTGCTACCACACACAAAAACACAGTCGTAGTAGCGCCCACAGGAATTGCCGCTTTAAATGCTAACGGGGTAACGATTCACTCCCTTTTTCAATTGCCCTTTGCGGCTTTTATCCCAAATGACCAGCCACTTGTCCACTTTTCTAATTTTGTAAAATTTGAAAATCGCGATTCGTTAGCCAGGCATTTTAAAATGAATGCAACCAAGCGTTCGGTGCTTCAAAATATGGAATTGCTCATCATTGATGAGGTGTCTATGCTTCGCGCCGATATTTTAGACGCAATGGATTTTATGTTGCGCAAAGTAAGACGAAACGAAAAGCCTTTTGGAGGTGTTCAAGTCCTTTTCATAGGAGATCTATTACAGCTGCCCCCTGTGGTAAAAAATGAAGAATGGGAATTGTTGAAACAGTATTATCGAGGCATGTTTTTTTTCCATTCGCACATTCTGCAGCAATATCCTCCACTGTATATTGAGTTGGATAAAATTTTTAGGCAATCAGATCCCGAATTTATTGGAGTTTTAAATAATTTACGTCACAATACGATCACTTCGAGCGACATCAACACCTTGAATCAATTTGTCCGGCCAAATTTCGATTTAAAACATCATCCAGGATTCATTATTCTTACGACTCATAATGCAAAAGCTGATGCGATAAATGCGCAATCGCTTCAAGATTTGAAAGGTAAAACATTCACTTTTTTACCCGAAATTACAGCCGATTTTCCCGAAAAAATATTTCCATTAGACGATAAGCTTCAATTAAAAGTTGGCGCACAAGTTATGTTTATTAAAAACGATTTGAGTTTTGAAAAAAATTACTTCAACGGAAAAATGGGTATAGTCAAATCGTTAACTGAAAACGAAATTTATGTCCACTTTCCCGAAGAAAATAGGACCATTGAAGTGGAGCGTTATGAATGGCAAAATATTCGATACAAAGTCAATGAAAATACCAAAGAAATTGAAGAGGAAGTCATCGGAACGTTTGTGCAATATCCAATAAAATTAGCATGGGCCATTACGGTTCATAAAAGTCAAGGATTAACTTTTGACAAAGCTGCAATAGATGTGTCGCAGGTTTTTGCGCCAGGCCAAGCCTACGTGGCTTTATCTCGTTTGCGTTCGTTAAACGGATTGGTATTGTTGTCACCATTGCAAATGAATGGAATTTCAAGCGATGAAACAGTGCTACAGTATGCCGCATCTAAAGCTACAAACGAAGTACTACAAGTTGCGTTGGCGCAAGAAACTAAAACCTATTGGCTGAACATGCTATCCCACTCGTTTGATTTTAAAACGTTGGGGCAAGAGTGGCGCAACCATTTGTACAGTTACAATGCAGAAGCCCCTAAGTCGCCTAAAGCCAAACATTATGATTGGGCCAAAAACCAACACGAACAGCTGAACGCTTTATTGTTGCCTTCGGAAAAGTTTGTCTCTCAATTGCAAAAAATATTTCACGAACAAGAACTAGACACTTATTTTGTGAAGGAACGTTGTGATGCAGCATATCAGTATTTTTTCAAGGCCCTAGATCAAATTGCAGAAGCGTTATTGTTGAAAATAGAAGAAGTAAAAAGGCTAAAAAAGGTTAAGGAGTTATACGACGATTTAGCAGCATTAGAAACACTTCAAATAAAAGCCATACTGCAACTCAAAAAAGCACAAGCGTTAACTGATTGTTTTGTTGAAGGAAAAGAAATTTCAAAAAAAAGCATCAAACAAGAAGACATCAACACCTACAAAATCAATAAACTTGTTGTGGTTGCCGAACGATTTAGAACTCAATTTACTGCATTGGCAAATGAAGATGAAGAGTATTATTCCGAATCAAACCAGAAAAAAACAAAAGAACCCAAGAAATCAACCATAGAAGAAACCCTGGTTTTGTGGAACCAAAACCTATCGCTTTACGATATTGCCAAGCAACGTAAATTGACCCCGCAAACCATTTATAATCATTTTGCAAAATTGATTCAAATGGAAATGGTGCAACTTTCCGATTTATTGCCAGAAGACAAAATCTCGGATTTGAAGGCAGCTTTCAAAGATTTTAAAGGAGAAAGTTTGGGCGAACTAAAAGAAGTTCACGGCGATCATTTCTCCTGGGACGAATTACGATTGTATAAAGCGAGTTTAGGAAATTAGCCCAACAAGAAAACCCCTAAAACCGCAGGAATAAAGTAAATTACTATGGTTCGTGCACCATCGTAATCTTTTGCCAAACGTTGTCCAAAAAGTAACAGCAACAATGTAACACAAGAAACAACAGCACCATAAAACCCCAAACCGGCTGTAACATGTTGTTGTACATATAGTTGTATAATGCCCGAAACACACAATACACCGGCAATGATTTCCAAAACAAGAACAATCATCAATGCCAAAGGCACTTGTTTGGCTAAAACGGTTGCTGCAAAATGATCGGTCAACCAAGCCACATTACCTTTCCAATCTTTAATTTTATCGTATCCAGATTGTAAAAAAGTGATTGCCAATAGAGCGAGAACTAAAATAGGAGCTGCTTCTGTCATAATTAAGCGTTTTTATGTATTAAACGTGTTAGTTTTATGGATAAGTCGGTTAAGATAATTTTACTATTTCCATTGCGTTCAATGTGGTAAATAGCATCTTCCAACTCTTTGTAAATATCAGTAATATTTGCACCATTTACAAATGGAGCAAATTTTTCCAATTCAAATTTTTCTACGTTAGTCTCCAAAAACACCAAAGGATTTACGTTATAATTGAGCAATAATGCCTGTCTAAAAAAATGAATGCAATAGTGTAAAAATTGTTTTTGCGTTTCTCTTCCGGTGGCGGCTATTTTTTCGCTCCAAGCAATTAAATCGTTTATCGCTGCCGCATTTCCTTTGGCCCTAAAGGCACTTCTTACCCACTCTATAAACCATTCATCAAAAGGGAATTCATCATTTTCTTTTCGTAAAATATGAAGGGCTTTGTTGTAATTGCCTTCGCTTTGATGGGCAATTTTTTTGGCTTCTATGGGGTCGCAATTTTCACGGGAAACCAATCCCTCTGCGATAGCGCTTTCACTCAAACCCATAAAATCAATAATTTGACAACGCGATACTATAGTTTGTAACAGATCGCCTGTATTCTCGGTAATGAGGATAAAAACAGTCTTGGCCGGTGGTTCTTCTAATAATTTTAATAATTTATTAGCGGAAGGGCCGTTCATTTTATCGGCCATCCAAATGATCATTACTTTATAACCGCCTTCATAGGCTTTTAAGGCTAATTTTTTATTGATTTCAGTGGCTTCGTCTACACTTATCAACCCCTGTTTGTTTTGAATGCCCAAATTACGCAACCAATCAAACAAACTTCCATAAGGTGATTCCGATAAAAATTGGCGCCATTCAACCATAAAATGATCGCTTATAGGATGACTTTTAATAGCATCGGTAGTGGCAACAGGAAAAACAAAATGCAAATCGGGATGCGAAAAATGGTCAAATTTTAGGTTACAAGCGGTGTTTTCGCCTACATTTTCACCACCTACATTTTCACACAACAAATATTGCGCATAGGCAATAGCCATGGGTAGTGTTCCAGATCCTTCTGGACCGACAAACAATTGAGCATGCGGAATTCTTCCGGCCTCAGCACTTTTAGTGAGGTGGTTTTTAATGTGAACTTGGCCTAAAATATCGTTAAAAAGCATACAACAAACCTAATCAAATTTTCCTGAATTGTAAACGAAACATGCGAAAAAAACGAAAGAGGAACGTTTTAAATTTTTACTAAATATCTGCTTTCGTATAAAGATTTAGCCTACAATAAATTATATTTGCATACTTCGAAACTAAAAACACACATAATGAAAACACTTAACGACTTCAATTTCAATTCCAAAAAAGCCATTATCCGAGTAGATTTTAACGTTCCTTTAGATGATAACTTCAAAGTGACTGACACTACCCGTATAGAAGCAGCAAAACCCACAATTGATAAAATATTGAACGACGGAGGGAGTGTGATATTAATGAGTCACTTGGGCCGACCAAAAGGGAATGAAGCAAAATATTCGCTGCAACACATAGTTGCAAAAACGGAAGAAATTTTAGGAAGAAAGGTGCATTTTGCAGCAGATTGTATCGGGGAAGTTGCCGAAACAGCCGCAAAAAATTTACAACCAGGCGAAATCTTATTATTAGAAAATCTTCGTTTTTATCCTGAAGAAGAAAAGGGTGATGTGGCATTTTCAAAAAAATTAGCCGCATTAGGAGATATTTATGTCAACGATGCTTTTGGAACGGCACACCGTGCACACGCTTCCACTACCATTATTGCACAGTTTTTTCAAGATGCTAAATGTTTCGGGTATTTATTAGCCAAAGAAATCGAGAGTATTGAAAAAGTATTAAAAAACTCAGAAAAACCAGTAGTCGCCATTTTAGGAGGCAGTAAAGTTTCTTCTAAAATTACGGTAATCGAAAATATACTAGACAAAGTAAACCACATGATTATTGGTGGCGGAATGACTTTTACGTTTGTGAAAGCCTTAGGAGGATCTATTGGCGATTCGATTTGTGAAGATGACAAACTAGAATTGGCCATCGAAATATTAAAACAAGCCAAAGAAAAAGGCGTTCAAATTCACATTCCTATTGATGTGGTGGCAGCAGATGCTTTTTCCAACACCGCAAATACACAAGTAGTCGATGTAAAACAAATCCCAGACGGATGGCAGGGTCTTGACGCAGGTCCGAAATCGTTAGCTATTTTTAAACGCATTATTTTAGATTCCAAAACAATCCTTTGGAACGGACCTTTAGGCGTTTTTGAAATGGAAAATTTTGCAAATGGAACCATTGCTTTGGGCGAATATATTGCCGAATCAACTGCAAATGGAGCTTTTTCATTAGTAGGCGGTGGTGATAGTGTAGCTGCTGTAAAACAATTTGGTCTCGAGCCAAAAATGAGCTATGTGTCTACCGGTGGTGGTGCCATGTTAGAAATGTTAGAAGGCAGAACCCTACCCGGAATTGCTGCCATTTTAGAATAACAACAATAAAAACCCTGATCCTTAAGTTATTAGTTTTTATATAGCCCCAAAAAACAAAACAATAATGAAAAAATCAATGCTCTTTATCTCGCTGTTGCTCACACTTGTTGGTTTTGGACAGGAGCATGCCGAGAAAGAATTTAACCTACAGATTTCCAAAGTTTCCTACCTAGATTCTTTGAAAGCGACTTTTATCAACCACAGTACGAGTACTTGTATAGATGAGCGATGGATTGCCGAATTAGCAAATATTGAATTATCAGAAAACATGTTTTCGGACATTTCCAAAATCAATATTGATGAGGAAGTTGCCTATAGCCTGTCTTCTGAAGTGGTGAAAAAACGATTGGCCAAATTAGACGCCCGATCTCCATTTCACATCGAATACAATCCGGCATTAGAAAACACTATAAAGGCTTTTTTAAAGAACCGAAAACCAGCCTTTGAACGTTTAATGGCTATTTCCGAATATTATTTTCCCATGTTTGAAGAACATTTGGCAAAATATAACATTCCCATGGAGTTGAAATATTTAGCCATAGTAGAATCGGCATTAAATCCTACCGCAAAATCGAGAGTAGGCGCATCCGGATTGTGGCAATTTATGTATCCTACGGGAAAACAATACAACTTAGAAGTCAATTCGTATGTAGACGAACGCTACGATCCATTAAAAGCTACTGAAGCTGCGTGTCAATATTTGTCAAATTTATATGGTATTTTTGGTGATTGGAGCTTGGTTTTAGCCTCTTATAATGCAGGTCCGGGCAATGTGTCCAAAGCCATCAGAAGATCGGGTGGTAGTCAAAATTATTGGAACATTCGCAAAAACCTCCCGCGAGAAACGGCGAATTATGTTCCGGCCTTTTTAGCGACTATGTATATTTATGAATACAGAAAAGAACATGGTTTACAACCCAAAAAAGCCGCCATTACTTATTTTAAAACCGATACCATTCAAATCAAAAAACAGGTGTCTTTCAAGCAAATTTCGGAGTTGTTAGATATTCCGGTGCATCAATTGGAATTTTTAAATCCAATTTACAAGTTAAAAGTCATTCCGTATGAACAAGATAAAGCCCATTTTTTGCGTTTGCCAAAAAATAAAATTGGCTTATTTGTGTCTAATGAAGATAAAATTTATGCATACATTGATTATTTAAAAGCCTTAACCGAAAAAATCAAGCTCGAACTACGCCCGATGGTAAAAGATTCCTTGGTTTCGGTTCCTCAGGACATTGTGACGGCTCCATTAATTTCGGAAGAGAATGTGATTTTTTATAAAGTACAACGAGGTGATCATTTAAAGAAAATAGCCGACAAATATGGAGTAACCGTGTCCGAATTAAAACAATGGAATGCTTTACAATCCACGACTCTTTTTGCGGGCAGCCGCATTAAGATCTATGCCAAGAAAAAAGAAACAGTAGTTGCACCACCTGTTCCCGCGGTTGAAGAGTGGTATACGGTACAAAAAGGAGACACCTTGTATTTAATTTCAAAAAAATATCCGGGCGTTACCGTAGAAGATTTGAAAAAACGAAACACTCTTTGTGACGAATCTATTCAACCGGGAATGAAGTTGAAAATTAACGGATAGTTCAATTATCATGATGCGAATAGGAACCTTACTTGCAGCACTTTTACTTTTGTTTTCCTGTGTTGGAACAGGCGAAAAAGAGGAAGTTGCAGCTGGAAGTTCTATAGGAGAAATCAACACCGTTTCTATCGTGATCGACGATCAATTGTGGAACAGTGAAATAGGAGATACCCTTAGAAAAAAATGGGCAGCTCCTGTTGACGGTCTGCCACAAGAGGAACCTCTTTTTACGTTAAACCAATATCCGACCAAGCTTTTTGAAGGTATGGTCAAGAAAAACAGGAACATTATAGTCCTAAGAAAAGGAAACAAAACCGCTTTTGTGCATAAAAAAAACAAGTATGCATCACCCCAACAATTGTTTTACATTACTGCTACTTCCACCGAAGACATGATTAAATTAGTGGAGCAAAAGTCGGCTGAAATTAGCAATATCATTAAAACGGCTGAAATTGCGGAGCAGCAAAAACGAATCTTAAAAACACCCGTTTCCGACCAACTCATTCAGAAAAAATTTAGGGTAAAAATGGCGCTTCGATCGAATTATGCGTATGAATTAGTAGCACCTAAATTTCTATGGATCCGTCGTGAGCTTGCTACGGGATACAACAGTTTGTTGCTGTATGAAGTGCCCATAGCACAAATAGAAAAAAACAATGCCATTGTAAATAATATTCTAAAGATAAGGGATTCTATCGGTAAAAAATTCATTCATGGTTCGGTCGGAAAAACCTGGATGATCACCGAAAAAGCGTATTCTCCCTATTTTTTACAAACCCAAATTGATCACAAGTTGGCCTATGAAACCAAAGGAACATGGCAACTTAAAAATGACTTCATGGCCGGACCTTTTATCAATTATGCCATTAAAGATCATAAAAACAATCGGTATTTAATTTTGGATGGATTTACCTATAATCCGTCAAAGGCGAAAAGAGATTTGGTTTTTGAACTCGAAGCCATGATGAAATCGGTGGTATTCATCCCTTAACTGAATCTTATGGAAATTACATTCAAAATAAAGCGATTTAACGAACTTTCTGTCACTGAACTCTATGATGTGCTACAACTTCGTTCAGAAGTGTTTGTAGTGGAGCAAAATTGCGTTTATCAAGACATTGATGGCAAAGACCAGAAGGCACTACATGTTTTAGGATATTATCAGAATGAAGTAACAGCGTATACACGTTTGTTTGATTGTGGTCAGTATTTTGATGCGGCGTCAATTGGAAGGGTTATTGTGCGCCAAAAACACCGTACGATGCAATTTGGCCACGAATTGATGCGTGTTTCCATTGCTGCAGTAGCAGATAATTTTAATCAAACGGCGATTACCATTTCGGCTCAAGAATACCTCAAAAAATTTTATGAGTCTCATGGTTTTGTCCAAACCAGCGAAATGTACTTAGAAGACGATATTCCACATATTGAGATGAAAAGGATTTAGGAGTTGGAAGTCGGGAGTGTTGAATTTGTTTTCTACGTTTAGTTTGTCACGCTGTTAAGCGCCTCTTTTAACCACAAGGAACACAAAGAAAGCAGAAAGTTTTCTAAGATTTTGATTTTTGGTTTCAAGTTTTGGAATATTGTTTGAACTTGCTCTTGACTTTTGAATTTGATTTTGCTACAACTTATAACTAATGGTCAACATTAAAATTCTTGGTAAGGTGTAAGTGGTGGAACTCGAAATCATAAAATCTGAAAATGAGTTGTTGATTTTAGTTCCGTTATTCAAGTAATTCTGTGCCGAAAGTTCAAATCGAAAAGGATTGTTTTTCTTTTGATAACTTAAATACGCATTGGCAATTCTAAAATCGGTTGTGATGTTGTTGCTGTTTTCGTTGAAGGTTACTTCGTAATCGGTTTTAAAATTAAAATGTTTCCAAAAATCGATATCAAAATTAAAACCCAATCGATCAGAAGTTAATTTCGAATTCGTTAATCCCGAAAATTGGCTAAACATTTTGTTGTAACTCACACTTATACTTGGCCATTTTTTGTTGGCAGTTCGTAGCAGAATTCCAATACTTTGATTGTTTCTGTCGTTGGTTATCGTTTGATTATTTACCGTTTGAACATAATTGAACCAAGACAAATTGGCAGTTAAGCCCAATCTAAATTTGTATATTTTTTTATCTATATTACCATTAATACGATAAGTTGTTTCTGGATTATCGGTAATGGTTGGCGTTGTAAATTGATTAATACCGTCTAAACCAATTTCATTACGAATGGTTCTTACTTTTTTCGTAAAACTAGCGTTTGCAAACAACATTAAACCACGATACATACTGGTTTTTGTGTAATTCAACGTTGCATTATGAAACCGTTCGTTTCGTAACAGTGCATTTCCTTTAAAAACCGAATTATAACTTTGTAAGGCATAGCGTTCTAATAAACGATTGGCTTCGGGAAATTCATTTACCAAACGATAATTGAATTTCAAGTTTTCCGATTGATTGAATTCGTATTCGCTTAACCAACTGGGTTGTAAAAACATATTGTTCAACGTGTAATTGGCTTCAATTTGTTGGGTTTTCAAATGAAAATAATGTGCATAAATAGCAGGTTTGTTGACCCATTTTCCAATTTTGAACTTGTATTCTAAACCCAAATACAAATCGTTTAACAAATAATCCATGTTGTTACCAAAACCACCAGTTGCAAAATCATTGATAGTGCCATCAGTTAAGTATTGTTTTTCGGTGATTTGTAGTTGGGTAGTTCCTAGATTATTTCCAACATTGGTGTACAAATGATTGTAATTATTGATAATCCAATAATGTTTAAACAAGGCATCAACACTGCTGTTTTTTACTTTTTTTATTTGTTGAATGTTGTAAAAAGAATCATTTTCTAACGGAATTAAACCAGTTAAGAATTCGGTATCGGTTAACCAAGTATTGATGGGTTTTTGATTATCGTAACTTTGGTTAATCACTAAAGTTGTTGTATGTTTTAAATTTATTTGTTTGTGCCATTCTAAAAACTGCTTAATTTGAACATTATCCGCTGAGTTTAAAGTTTCGAAGGAAGTTTGTTGCCCGTCGAGTCTTGAATTTAGAACCGAATTCATATCATTAGCGCTCGATTGAAATTGGCCGTTATAAAACCATTTTTCTTTAGTGTTGGGCGTATAGTTTAGTTTTACGTTTCCGATGCCTAAAATCGATTTATTTTTACCTTTATTGATGCGTTCTTCTAATGTTGCTGTTGTATTTTGAAGATATTCAATCGAACTTTCGGTTAATGTGCGGGTAAAAAGCTTCGAAAAAAGAGCAAAACCTTCCACGTCTAATTTAGAATTGATTTCTTGGCGAAAGTTTAAAGCACTAAATTGCGATTTATTTTCAATAACATCCGTATTATCGCTAGCAAAGGAATACAAATCGGTTAATTGTTTTCTTCCCGAGATAAAACTACTGGCACCACCTTGAAAACGCATCATATCTTGAAAAGAAAAAGTGCGTTTCCCAATGTTATTGATATCGCCAATGAAACTTACATTCGTTTTTGGAGCATAATAAAACAAAGCAGCGTGACCTAGATAAAAACCGTTATCATCTGCAACTTCAACACCTGCATCAACATCGCCAAATATGAATTTCTTTTTATCTGCATTTCTTCATTTAATGCATTAAGTAATGTATGTTCAAAAAAATTCTGTTTATTTATATCATTGAACAAAAGTTTGCATATAACGGAGTATTTGAACAGTGTTTC
>DALYCS010000001.1:74631-78083 GCA_031973615.1 Flavobacterium sp.
ACCTACTTCGTTAAAGTTATCAATGACTTCTACTTTATCAACTGCATCGGCTGGAATATTTTCTACTCCCAATTTGGTGCCGCCACCAAAAAACGACTTATTTTCCACCAAAAATTTGGTTACTTTTTTGCCTTGGACTGTAACACCACCGTTTTTATCTACTTCAACACCCGGCAGTTTTTCTAGTTGTTCTTTTAGTTTGCGTTCGTTACCGTTTGCAAAAGCTTTAACATCATAAATTAAGGTATCTTTTTTAATCACTATAGGTTTGTAATCATAGTTTATGATAATCTCTTTGAGTTGTTCTGCTTTAGCTTTAAGTTTGAAATGGTGTTCTTTTTGTGAAAAATTTGCCGGAAGATTTAATATTTGTTCGGTAAAACCTAAATAGGAAACCCGAACTTCATAAGGTACTTCTTTTTCTAATTCTAGTTTGTAACGCCCTAAATGATCGGCAATAGCAAATTTTAATCCTTGTTTTTCAACTAAAGGTTTAGCAATTACATTGGCATTTTGTAATGGGTTTCCAAGCGAATCTTTTACCGTGCCAGTTAAGGTTTGGGAAAATGAGAATAAAGGAAATAAAATTATGAAGAATAAAAATTTCAATTGGATTGTTTTTTTAATTTAATTTTCTCTTTTTCAATTTCTACAGCATTTTCTTTTAGTTCTTTTTTCATTTCTAATACTGCATCATATTTTAAATTGCTATATTCTTCAAAAGAGATTATTTTATTTGAAAATGGTTGTTCTATAATTTTTGAAGTTTTGTTTATGGAAGTGGCAACAAACACATTTTTTCCATCAAAAGACCCTTCTAAAACCAACCCTGGTAAACCGTCTAAACCTCTTGGCCCAAAAGAACTGGGAATTTCATAAGTAAACCAAGCAAATGATTCAAATACTTCTTGTGTTTTTCCATTGTGTTTCCGTTCTGTTTTTGCAGTTGCTTTGTAGCATTTAAATCCTGATATTTCTTTAGTGTCATTCGGGTTTATCTCCCATTTATAATTTTCAAAATCAGTTTTAACATTAAATATTTGCCCTTTTTCATCTACGTTAAAAAACTTTTGTTTTTCGGAATTGTTTTTATAAAATTTTATATGACCATCATAGATGCCTTTGGTGATTTTAGTATCAATAGTATTACTATTGTTGTCTAATTTATCTATTAGTTGAAATATACTTTCGTTTTTATCATAAATTAATTCAAAATCTAAAATTGAAGGATCGTATTTTAACGGTTTATCTGATTTTTTTAATTCAAAAATTTTATACGAAACAACTATTTTTTCATTTGTTTCACTTTGTTTCGTTGTTTTACAACCAATAATAAATAGAAATAATATGCAAGAAATAACTGTTTTTTTCATTTCGCGAAGCTTAAATAAGAGGCTTAATTTTTTTAAATCACATTTCGTATTAATTTCCTCAATTTTGGTCTGTTAAGTTTTTCATTTCAGTAATAAAAATAGTGGTGAATTCTACTTCTGTAATGGTTTTTTTATCAGGAATATTAATAGGTTGTGTTTCCTCTAACCTTTCAATTTTTTTTAAATAAAACTTTATTTTGGAGTTTTTCTGGTAGGCTTCAAAAACAAGTCCAGGCAATCCATAATAAATATCTGGTCCATAGGGCAAAGGAAATTCTGGACAAAACCACACTTCTAGTTCAATGACTCCCTTGCCTCTAAAATCATCAAAAGGCAACTTAGTATTTGCACGATAACAGACAAAATCATTAATTACTTTGGTGTCATTAGAAATTTCCCATTTATATTTGTTAATACTGCTTTTTATGTAGTGTTTTTTACCAGACAATTCAGCTTCAAAGATTTCATTTCTCATTTCTTGATCATAATAATGAATTCCATCGCCACCACCTGCCATTATAGCTCTTGAATTAAAGTTAGGAAGTTTTAATTTTTTAACGTATTGAAAAACAGCATATTTATCATTAACTAATAGCTCATATTCTAATTGATCAAATGATTGATTTATGCTAATGATGTTATTTTTTACATTAATATCTTTTATTTTATCTAAATCTTCTTGAGTACTTGAATTAGATTTGCCATATGTTATTCTGTAGTTTTGGCTAAATACAGGTAATGCAAAAAGTAAAATAAAATAAATTTTTTTCATTTTAAAAATATTTGTTTAGAATAACATTAATTGATTTAATAATGTGTTTGTATTAAATTTAACTAAGCTATGGCAATATTATTATTAAAAGTAATAATTTAGGTTTGGTTATTAATTAATAAAAATAATAATATTCAAAACATTATTTAGTTATTTTATCTATAAAATCATCTTTTTTTACTTTAACTATTGCGTCAAATTCATTTTTTGATATCACATTTTTTATTTCAGGAAGCACAATTGGTTTTGTGATTTTAGAAATTTTTTCTAAAATCATAGATGTTTTATCATCAATAATTTCTACTATCAGTCCGGGTAAACCGTGATACCCTTTAGGTCCGTAAGGAATACTTATTGAAGGACAAAACCACGCTTCAATGGGTGTGAATTTGGTTTCATTTTTTATTTTGAATTCTCTAACAGTAGTTGCCTTATAGCACAAAAGTGAATCTATTTTTTTTGATTCATTAGTTATTGTCCAATTAATTTTTTCATTATTTTCAATATAGAAGACTTGATTTAGAAAATATTTTTTTAAAATATTTTTATTTGAAGCAATATTAAAATAATATTCATCATTACTGTTTGTATAAGATTTTGCCAATCTTAATGCACGTTCATTATGAAAAATAATATCTTGAGTTTTAAATGTTATATTTTTATTATCAATTTCTAAGTCAAACCTTAAAGTTGATATAGCATCGTCTAAATCTTGATACAAATATTTTAATTTGCTTTTTTCAACTTCTTCAGATTTTTCAATTGAACCTTCTTTTGGATAAGCTTTATAGGTAATTTTGAAAAAATTTTGAGCAACAACAAATTGGGTAATAAAAATTAGAAAGGATACAATTTGTGATTTTTTCATAGTATAAAATTTTATAATTGCCACTTATGGGGCAATTATTAGTTGCAAAAAATGGCGGTTGACAAGATTTATCAGTACCCATACTATCATCAAAATATAGATTTACACTATCGAAAACTTCTTTTTTAGGAAAATTTTTGGATAGTTTATTCAACTGCCAGACGACCGAACAGAGTTTTTCTGTTTTAGAATTATCGAATATAATAAAAAAAGCTTCATTAAACCTATTTCTAGCGATGGCTTTTGACAGCTGTTATGTGACGTTTTTATGGTTCAATAATTTATCTCCGTAAAACAAAGTTAGTAAACAAATTGACAAACATGGGAGTAAACCGCTTACAAAAGCTTTTGGTAATCCAATAATTAATATTGACAATATGATATAAAGGAAAAATCCAGAACCGAATTTTAAAAGTCTTTCGGTTTTACTCATGTTTTT
>DALYCS010000001.1:78093-84238 GCA_031973615.1 Flavobacterium sp.
AAATGGGAATAAAGAAACTTAGTAGAATACCTGCAAATTTGGAATTTACATTAGCTTCTGAATCTAAATTAGTCCAACCGATAATTCCCATTAAAGTCAAATTAATTATCGTGAGAAATAAATAACTGATGATTAATTCGAATTTATTTGTTTTGGATTTTAATATTTCCGATTCAGTATTCGGAATGTCAATTTCTAGAATATCACAGATTAATTTTAATGTGTATCCTCTTGGGATATTTTCGTTGTTTTCAATTCTCTGAATTGTTCTCAAATTAACTTTCGATAATTCAGCTAATTGTTCTTGTGTCAAATTTTTACTTTTTCTAGAATTGGCAATTAAATCAGCGATTGAACTCATAGTTTTTTTTTGACAAATTTACATTATCAGTTTTAATTTCAATATGACATTTGAACGACATATAAGCGTCATTTTCTTTGACGCGGGATTTTCTCAAAATGTCACATAACATTATAGATATCAATTGTTATTTTAGCGAAATATCAATATTTTTTTACAATAGTAATTTTTTTCAATTTCATTTGCAGGAATGGAAAATCAACTATTGTAACTGCAGCCAATGGCATTATTTCACTCCCCATTTAATATTTATTATTGGTTTTGTGAATTTACAATTTCACTTTGTTCAAATTAATAATTTGAATTAGACATCCAAAACAAATTAATAGTATTAAAACAAATCCTTTTACGGTTAAAAAAAATTCTACTCTAAAACACTAGTTTCCAAATACAGGAGGCGATTTCAAAATTTTTTCAAATTCTTCTTCTGTGATGATTTTTCCTTTTGTTGGCTTTTCGATGATTTTATAACTATTACTAAGTTCAATTTTTGTAGCCCCCCAAGTAATATTTCTGACTTGCAACTCCAATATTAAACCGGGTAAACCTGTGTATCCTTTTGGTCCAAAATTAAATGGGATACTAGGACAGTACCAAGCAACTATAGGATGTTTAAAAGTGCCTTTTGAATTAATCACAATATCTTCTGATGTAGCTTTATAACATAAAAAATTATTAATGTATTTTGATTCATTTTCTAATTTCCAAATAGTATTATCGTGATAAGAAACAATAAATTTTCCTATATGATTGTTCACAAATTTTATTTTTATAACTGAATCATTATGAGTATAAAATATGTTGTTTCCAGAAGAGAATGCTTTAGCGAAACTAATATTTTCGTTTTCAATACTTTCATTAACATAAAATAAGGATTCTTTTTTGTTAAATGTTAAATCAAATGAAACATGTTTTGCACCTTCTTTAGCTTGTTCTAAATATCCTTTTAAAATATCATCATTTGACATTTTTTCATCATATCCAATAACTAATCCATAATTTACTTTACCCGATTCTGTTTGAGAGAATATTTTTAGTGTAAAAAAAATAAAAATAAAAATTTTATTCATAGAGATTTTAGAAAATTTAAAGTGTTCCCGTGCACTTTTTATAATTATGTAACGCAAAATCTGATGCAGCTTCAAATGTTAATCTTATACTTTCGTATCTTTCAAAATCTTCTAAATATATTTGTCCGCAAGATTTATCTTCATCCTCAATTTGAACTGAATTATTTTCTGGATTAATTTGTACTGATTCTTTTTCATCAATTTCATTTGCCATACCAGCAAACGAAAAAGCTACTAGTGCAACTGCACTAAAAACAATTTTTCTTGTAAATTTAAATTTTTTTGATTTATACTGGCATAATAATAAGCAATAAATTGTTACAATATATAATATTATAAAGTCGTTTCAAATTGCATTGAATTAATTTTTAATCAGCTACCCCAAAAACTAATTGAACAATATGAAAACAGAATTTCAGAGTTAAATGTGATGAGTTTTTTTGCTCTCAAAATTAACAAAGTAATTACTTTTTCACAGGCACATCATTTTTCAAAATCAACAATTCTACACGTCTGTCGAGCGCCCCGCCTTGTTTTAAGGATTGGGTATTACCGTATCCTCTGTAGGTCATACGTGCATCGCTGATTCCTTTTTTGAACAAGTAGTTGTATACGCGTTTGGCTCTGTTAACCGACAATTCTCTTTTTTTGGTTTCCCGATCGACGGCCTCTCTATGATAAGTGGGTGTGCAACACACATGCCCTTGAATTTCGAAATGGATGTTTTTAAATTTGAGCAATTGTAGCGCAATTTTATCGAGTTCTTTTTTGGCCTGAACGGTTAATTGGCTGCTGCCTCTTTCAAAAAGCACTTTTTCTAAATAAATACGATCGCCTTTTACGGCATCTTTTCGGATGGTGCTATATACGCCAGGGATTTTTAAATTTTCAATGGTAATAGATTTGTAGTTCACCACCACATCAACTCTTCGGTTTTTTGAGCGCGCTTCTGGAATATCGGTTTGTAAATCTTCGTCAAGCATAATGCGCCCTTTTCCCTCTAGGGTAATGATGATTTTACTTCTAATGCCGCGTTCAATCAATTTATTTTTAACTGTTGTAGCTCTATTGGTTGACAACACAAAGTTGTATTCGTCTTTGCCTCGATCATCACAATAGCCATAAATTTGGATGGATTCGATGCGCGATGTGTCAATTTTTTGGACAAACGATAGCACCCCCTCTGTTTGATCATCTTTTAAATTGAATTTATCAAATTCAAAAAAGATAGAATAAATCTCTTCTTCTTGCGCAAAACCCAATTCAAAAGAAAAAAACGCCGCTATAAGTAATGCCCATTTCATAGCTTGAAAATTAGTTGTTCAAAACAGGTCTTGATTCTTTTTAACGGAATAAAGACAATTTTATTTTACTTTTTTAATACCGATTGGTATTGTGATGTATTGTTTAATAAATTGATAGCTTGTTCTATTTCGGGATTGTTTTTGGTATAAAACAAATACAAACCTTCTCGATATTGGTGTCTGATGATTAATTCTTCTTGCAGTTGTTTTTTGATTTGCTCTTTGTTACTATCGAGTGCTGCATCTTGACTTTTTTCTAAAGCCGATTCCAATTGTTTGTATTCTGCCGCAATTTGTCCCTCAATTTTTTCTTTTTTTGCATTTTCTAATACATTCTTAAGAGCTTTTGTGGTTTCCGTGTCCAAAGAAATTTTTTCTTGTTTCAAATAGGATTTAAAGGCGATAAAATCGGCATCTGAAACTGTTGGAACACCTTGTATGTTTGGTGATTTATAATACAATTGGGTGGCAAAATTAAAAATAGCGTCATTTTTCAACAACATATCGGTGCAGTTGGCCAATTTGGTCGAAGCAATTTCCACATCAGGCATTACGCCTCCGCCATCATATACGATTCTTCCAGCCTTGGTTTTAAAGGCGTTAAACTCGTTTTCTGTTTTTTTAATGGCTTTTCCATTGGCATCTTTTTTAGAATAATCTAAGGCCTGTATACATCTTCCGGAAGGCGTGTAATATCTTGAAATGGTTACTTTTACCTGTGTGCCATACGATAAATCTAAAGGACGTTGTACCAATCCTTTTCCAAAACTTCTACTTCCTATCACCACCCCACGATCTAAATCTTGTATCGCACCCGCCACGATTTCAGAAGCTGAGGCGCTTTTCCCATCTACAATAACTGCCAACGGAATTTCCAAATCACTGGGTTCATTCTTGGTACGGTATTCTAAATTGTATTTTACGTTTTTCGATTTAGTGGTTACAATGAGTTCATTTTTGGCCACAAAAAGGTTGCAAATATTTACCGCCTCATGTAATAAACCACCTGGATTTCCTCGAAGATCTAAAATAATTTTTGTGGCTCCTTGTTGTTTTAATTCCAATAATGCAGCCTTTGTTTCTGCACTTGCTTTCTCGTTAAATTTGGACAAAACGATATAGCCGGTTTTATCTTTTAATAAAGCAAAATAGGGCACAGCTTTAATTTCAACTTCATTTAAAATTAGGGTTGCTTTTTGTACTTTGCCTTGTCTATTAAATTGAAGGATAACTTGAGTGTTTTTGGCGCCTTTGAGCAATTGTGAAGGATCTTCTTTGTATTCTTTTAAGTCTACATCGCCGATTTGTAGTAGTTCATCACCTGCTTTTAACCCTGCTTTATCGGCCGGAAATCCTTTGTATATTTCTTTTAAGTAAACTTTTCCGTCTTTTCGTTGCACCATGGCCCCAATTCCGGTGTATTCTCCTGTATTGTTGATTTTATACTTTAAGACATCTTGTTCGTTAAAAAAAACAGTGTAAGGATCCAGTTCTTTTAGCATGTTTTTGATGGCAATATCCATCATTTCGCCCGCATTGGTTTCGTCTACATAATTTTGGTTCACCGTTTTGAAAACGCCGGTAAAGATTTCGATTTGTTTAGCGATTTCAAAAAAATCATTTTTAAAACTTACCCCTACCAAAAGAAAGGACAAGGCAATAACAGGAATCATTATTTTTCTCGTGAAAAAACGTTTCATGAACAAGGTAATTGATTAATTTAGTATACGAAAGTAACGAATATTGAACAAAACACACACTTTAGGTACAATTTACTTTGTGGTTTCGTTGAATTTTTGAAAAAGTTGGATGGTTTTTTCTTCAATTTCTTGAAAAGAAAGGCGTTCTTTTGTTTGATAGAAAAACATTATAGCATAGGGTTTTTTCAAAGAATCAAGCAAAATATGTTTGTTTAATCGATAAGTTTCACGCAAAACACGTTTGAAATAATTGCGGTCTACTGCTTTTTTAAAATATTTTTTTGAAACCGATACGCCCATTTTTAGTGGTGCTGCATTTGCTTCTTTGTTTTCAACATATACCAATCGCAAAGGAAACTTCGAAACTGAATTTCCTTCCGAAAACAGCAAATCAATTGTAGTTTTGCTTTTTAATTTTTCCTTTTTGGGATACGTGAATGACATGATGCAAAGGTATAAAAAAGCCGACTTGTATTTGCCGGCTTTAGGTGTATTATTTTTTTACAAAAACATTGTCTTCTTTGTTGATGTCGGCCATGTGTTGCTCGGGATCAATGGTAATGGATTTGATGTTGGTTTTTGAAATTTCAAAAGAATAAGTGGGGTAGGCCCAATCCCAACCTTTTAATACAGTACTATTTATTTGGGAATACGGATTCGGTTTCTCCCAGCGCATTAAGGTATTAGGAATGTAGAAAAATTCTTTACTACCGTCTGTATATTCTACAATTATATCTAACGGCATCGGCATTCTACCTTTGCGAACAAGGGTTACTTTTGTATTGGTTTCAAGGGCAACTTCTTTAATCCCATAGTCAATGGTATTTGTAGTTTGCGCCCATTCGTTTAGGTACCAATCTAAATTAGCACCTGAAATTTTTTCGGCTACTCGTTTGATGTCGTTTGGTGTTGGGTGGGTAAATTTATAGTCGCTGTAGTATCTTTTGATCGTTTTTTTTAGGTTTTCTTGCCCAATTAAATACCCTAGCTGGGCTAAAAACACTTCTCCTTTGCTATAGGCTCCAATCCCATAGGCCATATTTACATCGTATCGATCGGCATGAGTTGTCAAGGGTTGTTCTTTTCCAGATTTTGCCAAATATATGTAATTGTTGTAGGCATCTTCAAAAGGATTTTCAGGGGTTTTTGGAGGCAATACTTTTTGCATGGCTAAATTGGATATGTATGAAGTAAATCCTTCATCCATCCAGCAATGTTTGGATTCGTTAGTGGCTAATATTTGTTGGAACCAACTGTGGGCAAATTCATGAGCGGTAACCCCAACTAAGCTGCCATACGATCGATTTCCGGTTATTAATGTACACATTGCATACTCCATGCCCCCATCACCCCCTTGAATTACGGAGTATTGTTTATAGGGATAAAGGCCTACATTTTCATTAAAAAACGCCAATAATTCGGCCGTTTTGGGCTGCATTTTTTTCCAATTTTCAACATTCTCTTTTTTGTTTTTATACAAAAAATGTAAGGCAACATTATTGGGGCCCATGAATACATCGTGTATAAATTCATTGTCGGCACCCCAAGCGAAATCATGCACGTTAGGCGCATAAAAATGCCAAGTAAGTGTTTTGGTTTTCTTCGGATAGGTCACGGCAACACCTGTTTCTTGATAGCCGTGTCCAATTTCATTTGGGTTTTGCAAATAGCCGGTTCCGCCAATGGTGTAGTCTTTATCAATCGTAATTT
>DALYCS010000002.1:0-2449 GCA_031973615.1 Flavobacterium sp.
GATGTCGTCTATGGTATCATCTGTACTTACTAATTTATCGTAATAAAATGCTCTTACGCCCCATAAAAGGTTCAATTGCGTTAAGATACGTTTGTTAGATGTAAACACTAATATGTGTGATTTTGGACGCCAAGCCGAAATTTGAAACGCGGTATAACCCGAGTTTGTTAATGTGGTTACGGCTTTTGCATTGATAGCATCTGCCATAATTGCGGCATGGTAACAAATTGATTTCGTGATAAAACGGTTGGTTCGTATACTAGGCGGACTTAACGGCACTTTAATTAGCGGCGAATCTTCAACACTTTTGATAATACGAGACATGGTTTCAATTACTTCTACAGGATAATTTCCTACCGAAGTTTCACCCGATAGCATTACAGCATCGGCGCCGTCCATTACAGAGTTGGCAACGTCATTAACTTCAGCCCGTGTTGGCGTTAACGAAGTAATCATCGTTTCCATCATCTGTGTAGCAACAATTACTGGGATACGAGCTGTTTTGGCTCTGTGTATTAATTTTTTCTGAATCAAAGGCACTTCCTCTGCAGGAACTTCTACACCTAAATCACCACGAGCTACCATTAACCCGTCACAAAAAGCTACAATTTTATCGATATTTTCTACGGCTTCTGGTTTTTCAATTTTGGCAATAATTGGAATTTTATGATCCGAATGTTTTGCAATTAAGTCTTGTAACTCTTCTAAGTCTTTCGGTGTTCTTACAAATGAAAGTGCGATCCAATCGACTTTGTTTTCAATAGCAAATAAAGAGTCTTTTATGTCTTTTGGTGTTAGTGCCGGTAAAGACACTTTTGTGTTGGGTAAGTTTACCCCTTTTTTAGATTTTAACGGACCTCCTTGAACCACTACCGCTTCTACTTCTGTATTTTTATCGGTTTTAGTTACTTCAAAAATTAATTTCCCGTCGTCTAATAAAATTCTTTCCCCTGGATTCACATCCTTAGGGAATTCTTTATAATTCATATACACACGAGATGCTGTTCCAAGCACATCCTCTGCAGTTGTAAACGTAATCAGATCTCCTTTACTTACTACTACATCTTCTTTCATAACTCCTACGCGAAGTTTTGGACCTTGTAAATCGGCCAAAATAGAAGTAGTGTAGCCAAATTCTTCATTCAACTCACGGATGATGTTTATGCGTTCCGAAACATCAGTATAATCGGCGTGTGAAAAGTTAATTCTAAATACATTAACACCAGCATCAACCATGTTTTTTATGACCTCTTTTGAGCTACAAGCAGGGCCTAATGTGGCTACAATTTTAGTTTTTTTGTTTGTTGGCATTTTTAAAAAATTAAATTATTTTTAGATTTTAAGTTCGTTGTTTCAATGATATAAGCCGTTGTTACATTTTTTATCGATAGTATTTTTTCGATCATGTCTTCTTCATCAAATTCATAATCTATGTTTTCTATCTTCAAGAGATAATCGGCTTTTTTATATTCGGGCAATAAAAAGACGGTAATATCTACTTCGTCAAACAATTGCGCGGTCTTCCTTTTTGCAGTACTTATCGAAGTTTTATTGGCAATTAAACTCCATTGTACATCACTTTCTTCATCGTCAAAAATATAATTACTAAAAGCACTTTTTCCTTCAGGAATGGCGATTTCAATATTGGATTTATTTTTGATCAATCGGGTGTCTAAAACGCTGTTAATAGCATAAGCTAATTTGTAATCCTCCGAGGATGAATGAATTGCTATGAGTTCATAATCCTCTGAAATAAAATCATTTATTTGAATTTTATGGATCGCCATCAGCTAGAATTAGATTGTAAATATAGTATTAAAATCTATTAAAATTTTGAAGTTTAACGGTTCTTACCGTTAAATTACTAACGCAAACGTTTTAGTTTTGCTTTATTTTTGAGAAATTTTTTCTTGCAACGCAAAATAGGCTCTTTGTGACGCTTTTTCTTCTGCTTTTTTCTTGGAAGTGGCGCGAGCTTTTGCAATAATTTTTCGGTCGATGAGTAATTTTACGCCAAAATATTTTTGCCCTTCAATGCCATTATCTTCCACAAATTCAAATGCAAAGGTTTTTTTCTCTTTTTGACACCATTCGATAATTAAACTTTTATAACTGATTACTTTTCCTTCTAATTTAGCAATATCAACATATTGTTTGATGATTTTGGTGCGGATGAATTTTTCACAATAGGCAAACCCACGATCCAAATAGATTGCTCCAATAAAAGCTTCAAATAGGTTGCCATGAATGTTTTCACCAAATTGGTTAGAACTTACTTTACTGTCTACAAATTCGACCAAATTAAAATCGCGTCCCAATTCGTTTAAGTGTTCCCGACTTACAATTTTTGAACGCATTTTTGTCAAATAGCCTTCATCACCAGAAGGTACTTCATTGTACAAATGAGCAGCAATTACACTTCCTAACATAGCATCTCCAAGAAATTCTA
>DALYCS010000002.1:2459-6255 GCA_031973615.1 Flavobacterium sp.
GACTTATCCTCACCTTTTCCAAGCCGAAGCGCTTTACCAAGACCAATGTTTTTTGCTGCTAAAGAAAGACTTCTCTCTGAAACTATTTGAGATCGAAGTTTGGAAAGAGCTCCTTCTCCTGATTGCGGAAAGAGTCGCATCAGTTCTTCGGTAATCACTAAATCTAAAACGGTGTCTCCTAAAAATTCCAGGCGTTCATAGTTGAAGGGATTGCCTTTGTCGTCTAGTTTATTAACCGATCGGTGTGTAAACGCCTTTTGATAATACGTAAGTTCTTTTGGTTCAAAACCTAAAATAGCATTGATTTTTTTAAAAAAAATCCCGTCTTCTGGAGAACGGGAGTTTTTTGTTATTTTATGCAATAAACGACGCATGCAATTAGTTTTCTAATTTTTTAAATAACACGCAAGCATTATGACCACCAAAACCAAAGGTGTTGCTCATCGCTACTTTGATTTCGCGTTTTTGCGCTTTATTCAACGTTAGGTTTAAGGAAGGATCAATGTTTTCATCTACCGTAGTGTGATTGATGGTAGGAGGCACCAAACTGTTTTGCATGGCTAGTATTGATGCAATAGCTTCAATGGCTCCAGCAGCTCCTAATAAGTGACCCGTCATTGATTTTGTAGAATTGATGTTGATGTTTTTAGCATGTTCACCAAACACATGGCTGATTGCTTTCAATTCAGCAACATCACCTAATGGTGTAGAAGTACCGTGTGTATTGATATGATCAATCATGTCAGGTGTCATACCCGCATCGCGCAAAGTGTTCTCCATAACAGCAATAACGCCAATTCCTTCAGGGTGTGGAGCGGTTAAGTGGTAGGCATCTGAAGACATTCCGCCACCGCCAACTTCACAATATATTTTAGCACCACGCGCTTTGGCATGTTCGTATTCTTCTAAAACCAATGCGCCAGCACCTTCTCCTAACACAAATCCATCGCGAGTAGCATCAAATGGCCGTGAAGCAGTTTCTGGACTTTCATTTCGTGTAGAAAGGGCGTGCATAGAATTAAATCCTCCCATACCTGCAATAGTTACGGCAGCTTCCGAACCACCAGAAACAATTACGTCGCACATACCCAAACGAATATAATTGAAAGCATCTATCAAGGCATTTGCTGATGATGCACACGCCGAAACAGTTGTATAATTTGGTCCCATGTACCCATTTCGCATGGAAATGTGAGCAGGGGCAATATCAGCAATCATTTTAGGGATGAAAAATGGGTTAAATTTTGGTTGCCCGTCGCATTTTGCATAATACAACACTTCGTCTTGGAATGTTTCTAAACCTCCAATTCCTGCACCCCAAATTACTCCTACTCTATGTTTATTTACATTATCAGGTGTAATTCCAGCATCTTTAATGGCTTCATCACTTGCTGCAATAGCATATTGTGCAAATTTATCCAATCGTCGCGCTTCTTTTCGATCCATATAGTCTTCGATGTTGAAGTTTTTTACTTCACATGCAAATTTGGTCTTATGTTTTTCTGTATCGTAATAGGTAATGGGTGCGGCACCACTTTTTCCAGTAATTAAGCCTTCCCAATATTCTTGAATACTATTTCCGATTGGAGTTAATGCACCGAGACCGGTTACAACAACGCGCTTTAATTGCATAGTTTTTAATTTTCAGTTAATATAAAAAAACCCAAAGTGCTTTTAATAATTACTAAAAGAAACAATGGGTATTACATATTTTTTTATGGTATGATTGTAATACAATCAATGTTTGCAAAATCTTTAAAAGATTTAAAACGTAGTTAAAAAATAATAGCACCCATAAAATAGTCTCTTATGGATGCCTTACATATTATTTTTTAGCTTCTTCGATGTAAGAGATAGCTTGACCTACAGTAGCAATGTTTTCAGCTTGGTCGTCTGGAATTTGAATATCAAATTCTTTTTCGAACTCCATAATAAGCTCAACAGTGTCTAATGAATCAGCTCCTAAATCGTTAGTGAAGCTTGCTTCTGTTACAACTTCGTTTTCGTCAACTCCTAATTTGTCTACGATAATCGCTTTTACTCTTGATGCAATGTCTGACATAATCTTTTAATTTTTAATTTAAATTGTTGGCAAAAATAAAAAACTTTATTTTAAAACCAGCTTTTTGTTACTAAATATGACCACGAATTTAAAAAAAATAATTCACAAAGGGTTCTTTTTTTTATTTTTTACCAATTTTTATTCTTTTTTTTGTGGGAGGAAATACCATAAAAATGAAAAAAATAGTTCTTTTTGCTTCAGGAAATGGCTCTAATGCTGAAGCCATCATTCGTTATTTTGAAAATCAATCGATTGCAACTGTTGTTGCTGTTTTTTCAAACAAACCCGAAGCAAAAGTTTTGGAACGTGCAAAAAACCATGGAATTCCTTCTTTTGTGTTTACCAAAACACAATTACAAGAGACTTATGTGCTCGATCAATTGCAACTCTTACAACCTGATTTGATTGTTTTAGCCGGATTTTTATTACAATTTCCAACTACAATATTAAAGGTGTTTCCAAATGTAATCAATATTCATCCCGCTTTGTTGCCAAAATATGGCGGAAAAGGGATGTATGGTATGCATGTACATCAAGCGGTTCTAGACCATAAAGAAATAGAAACCGGAATTACCATTCATTATGTAAATGAGCAGTATGATGAAGGCGAATTTATTTTCCAAAAAGCAGTCAATATAGAAGAGTGTAATACCCCCGAAGCGATTGCGCAAAAAGTGCACGAATTGGAACATCAATATTTTCCTGAGGTAATTGGAAAGCTAATCACTAATCACTAATCACTTTTTACTTGAGTCACGAAGTTCATATATACACAGACGGCGCCGCCAAGGGGAATCCTGGTCCGGCCGGCTATGGCGTGGTTATGGAAATGGTGGGAACGCCTTATAAAAAAGAGTTTTATGAAGGTTTTCGATTGTCGACTAATAATAGAATGGAATTATTGGCCGTAATTGTAGGATTAGAAAAACTGAAAAATCCCAAAACCAAAGTAATGGTAGTTTCCGATTCCAAATATGTAGTAGATGCCGTAGAAAAACGTTGGGTATTTCAATGGGAAAAAATCAATTTTAAAGCCAAGAAAAACCCCGATTTATGGATGCGTTTTTTAAAAGTGTACCGAAAACACCAAGTCGATTTTCAATGGGTAAAAGGGCATAATAGTCATCCACAAAACGAACGCTGCGATGCATTAGCGGTTATGGCATCGCAACAAGAAAAATTGTCTATTGACGAGTTTTATGAAAGGGAAGAAGGGAAGTTGCTGTAAAGGGAAACTTTTAAACTTTTAAAACTTTATTCTTTGAAACTAAAGTTTTATCTTTGCCTCTTATTTCAAATTCATTGTAATGAACAAATTATTAATTGTAGGAACGGTTGCTTTTGACGCTATTGAAACGCCTTTTGGTAAAACGGATAAAATTTTAGGAGGTGCAGCTACCTTTATTGGACTTTCGGCTTCACATTTTAATGTAAAATCTGGAATCGTTTCAGTTGTTGGTGAAGATTTTCCTCAAGAATACTTAGATTTATTAACCGAAAGAAACATTGATATTTCAGGAATCGAAATCGTAAAAGGAGGAAAAACCTTCTTTTGGAGCGGTCGTTACCACAATGATATGAACTCAAGAGATACATTGGCTACAGAATTAAATGTTTTGGCCGATTTTAATCCGGTAGTTCCACAAGATTTTAAAAATGCCGAAGTAGTAATGCTAGGAAACTTGCACCCACTAGTTCAAACTGGGGTATTGAATCAAATGGCTACTAAGCCAA
>DALYCS010000002.1:6265-12507 GCA_031973615.1 Flavobacterium sp.
GAATTTTTGGATGGATTGTGCCTTACCCGAATTACTAGACGTTATTAAACGTGTAGATGTAATTACTATTAATGATGAAGAAGCACGACAATTATCTGGAGAATATTCTTTAGTAAAAGCGGCGGCTAAAATTCAAACCATGGGTCCGAAATATGTCGTAATCAAAAAAGGAGAACACGGGGCGTTAATTTTTCATAACGAACATATTTTCTTTGCTCCAGCATTGCCATTAGCAGATGTTTTTGATCCAACTGGGGCTGGCGATACATTTGCAGGTGGTTTCTCAGGATTTATTGCACAACAAGGAGATGTTTCTTTCAACACTATGAAAACAGCAATCATTCAGGGTTCAAATTTAGCCTCTTTTTGTGTGGAGAAATTTGGAACAGAACGAATGGTTGGATTAGACAAAAAAGAAGTCAATGCAAGATTAAAACAATTTAAAGCATTAACTCAATTTGATATTGAAATTGAAGAATAAAAACCTGCCTCGAAATTTCGGGGCATTTTTTGTTTGAAAATAAATATAGAATACATGACCACATAACTAGTTTTACGAGAAAGCTATGGGGTAAAAAAAGATTTACAACAACCAACAACAACAAAACAACTTATGAGTGACGCTATACAACACGAATGTGGAATTGCCTTACTACGATTAAAAAAACCTTTAGAATTCTATAAAGAAAAATATGGGACTGCATTCTATGGCGTACAAAAAATGTACTTGCTCATGGAAAAACAGCACAACCGTGGTCAAGATGGCGCTGGATTAGCGAGTATTAAATTAGATGTTAATCCTGGAGAACGCTACATTAGTCGTATACGTTCGAATGATCCGCAACCCATTAAAGATATTTTTGCTCAAATCAACGATAGAATAGCACGTGAATTAGAAGAGCACCCCGAATATGTAAATAATGTAGGCCTACAGAAACAAAATATTCCATATTTAGGCGAAGTGTTTTTAGGCCATGTACGCTATGGTACTTTTGGTAAAAACAGCATTGAAAGCGTTCACCCTTTTTTACGTCAAAACAATTGGATGCATCGTAATTTAATTGTGGCGGGGAACTTTAACATGACTAACGTTAAAGAGTTGTTCCAAAATTTAATCGACTTAGGTCAACATCCAAAACAAATGGCCGATACGGTAACTGTAATGGAAAAAATAGGGCATTTTTTAGACGATGAAGTGACCGAATTATACAAACAATGCAAGTTAGAAGGCTATTCTAAACAAGAAGCTTCACCAGTTATTGGTGAACGTTTAAACATTCAACGCATTTTAGAACGGGCTTCTCGAAATTTCGATGGAGGATATGCTATGGCCGGACTATTAGGTCACGGCGATTCATTTGTGATGCGTGATCCTGCTGGGATACGACCTGCTTATTTTTATGAAGACGACGAAATTGTAGTAGTCGCTTCAGAACGTCCTGTTATTCAAACAGTGTTTAATGTGGCTTTCGAAAAAGTACATGAGTTAGACCCAGGAAGCGCCATTATCATTAAGAAAAACGGCTCGGTTTCGGTTCAAGAAGTGCGAACACCATTAGTGAAAAAAGCCTGTTCGTTTGAGCGAATTTATTTTTCTCGTGGAAGCGATGCGGAAATTTACAAGGAGCGCAAAGAATTAGGGAAATTAATTTTTCCAAGCGTGTTAAATGCCATCGATTACGATACCGATAACACAGTTTTTTCCTACATCCCTAATACGGCAGAAACATCTTTCTATGGGATGTCGGAGGCAGCACAGGATTTTTTAAATCAGCGCAAAGCCCAAGCCATAATAGAACAAAAAGACACCTTAACGGAAGCTTCTTTGCAGGATTTACTTTCGGTAAAAATTAGAACGGAGAAAATAGCCATTAAAGATGCCAAACTTAGAACTTTCATAACTGAAGACAGTAGTCGAGACGATTTGGTTGCGCACGTATATGATGTTACATATGGTGTTGTAAAACCATCCGATAATTTAGTGATCATTGATGATAGTATTGTGCGAGGAACAACCTTGAAACAAAGTATTATTAAAATGATGGATCGTTTGCAACCGAAAAAAATTGTGGTAGTCTCATCAGCGCCACAAATTCGTTACCCCGATTGTTACGGGATTGACATGGCTAAATTAGAAGGTTTGGTTGCGTTTAGAGCTACTTTGGCTTTGTTAAAAGAACGCAATATGTATCATATTGTTGAAGAAGTATACCAAAAATCAAAAGCACAAGAAAATTATACCGATGCCGATGTCGTAAATTATGTAAAAGAAATTTATGCGCCGTTTACCGATCAAGAAATATCTGATAAAATTGCAGAAATGCTAACCCCTGAAGGGACAAAAGCAGCAGTAAAAATCATTTATCAAACGGTAGCAGATGTACACTTGGCTTGTCCAAAAAATTTAGGCGATTGGTATTTTACAGGCGATTATCCAACAGCCGGTGGAAATCGAGTGGTTAACCGCGCGTTCATGAATTTTTATGAAGGAAAAGACGCTAGAGCGTACTAAAATTTGCATTTCATCGAGTTTTTGTGCTATTGAACAATTTTTTTACGCTAAAACAATTACTTATAGTACTTTAGACTTACCAAAAAATTAGTAGGTTAAGTTTTATGGTAAATTTGGGGCAAAAAGGGTGAAAGCAATTTCACCTTTTTTATTTTCAACTAGAATAGTTCAATACAAAAAAAGCCGAGAAGTCGCCATACTTCTCGGCTTTTTTAGTGGTTATTTCGGATGTATTATAAGGCTGCTTTAAATCGTTTGGCTACTTCTTCCCAATGAATTACACTGAAAAAAGCTTCAATATAATCAGGGCGTCTGTTTTGATAGTTCAAATAATAAGCATGTTCCCATACATCCATTCCTAAAATAGGTTGTCCGCCACATGCTACGCCTGGCATTAATGGATTGTCTTGATTTGGAGTAGAGCACACTTCTAATTTTCCATCTTTTACACATAACCAAGCCCATCCCGAACCAAAACGAGTGGCACCGGCTTTAGCAAACTCTGCTTTAAAAGCTTCAAAGGAACCAAAAGCGGCATCTATAGCTCCGGCTAATTCCCCCGTTGGTAATCCACCACCATTTGGCGACATAATCTCCCAAAACAAACTGTGGTTGTAGTGCCCTCCACCGTTGTTTCTAACGGGCATGTTGTTCATATCAAGATTTTTCATTAATGCTTCAATAGTCATTCCGTCCATATCTGTTCCGGCAATAGCTGCGTTTACATTCGTAACGTAGGCATTATGGTGCTTTGAATGATGAATTTCCATTGTTCTAGCATCAATATGTGGTTCTAATGCATCATATGCATAAGGTAATTGAGGTAATTCAAAAGCCATGATATTTTATTTTTAGATTAATAATATTTTCACCAAATTTACAAATTAAACTTTGGAAACAAAAATAGATCCTTTCTATAGCATTATAATTAAGACAAATATAACATTTGGAGACAACAGCTTTTTCGATTTATGATGCTTCGGCAGGTTCAGGAAAAACCTACACGTTAACGAAAGAATACTTGAAAATTCTTTTCTTAGCGAGTACTGATGATGCGTATAAAAAAATACTGGCCATTACGTTTACCAACAAAGCGGTTAACGAAATGAAAACCCGTATCGTTTCCAGTTTGTATGAATTTTCTATACCTACTACTTCCGAAAAAGCAATGGAGTTGCTCAAAGATGTCGTTACAGAAATCAAATTGAGTGAGGTAACGATTCGCGAAAAAGCCAAAGCAATCATCAAAAACATCATTCATAATTATGCAGCATTCGATATTTCTACAATCGATAAGTTTACCCATAAAGTCATTCGCACTTTTGCACAAGATTTAAATTTGCCACCCAATTTTGAAGTGTCTTTAGATACAGATGTATTGTTGCAAGAGGCCATTGATTTAGTGATTTCCAAAGCGGGAGAAGACCAAAGTTTGACCCAACTCTTGATAGAGTTTTCAAAAGATCGAACAGACGATGATAAAAACTGGGATATTTCCGCTGAATTATTATCCGTAGCTCAATTGATTACCAATGAAAATAATTCGCAGGAAATCAAAGAACTTTCGGAGAAAAGTATTGCCGATTTTGGAGTCATCAAGAAAAAATTACAAGAAGCAAACACCCAATTATTAGCAGAATGCCAATCGATTGCTCAAGAAGTATTGGCGCGTATTGATGCAAATGGAGTTTCTCGAAAATCATTTTTCTCAGGCTATGTCACCAATCATTTGGAAAAAGTAGCGGCTCAAAAATTGGCCCAAAACCAAACGGTTCTTCATTATTTGAACGGAAACAAACCGCCCTATTCCAAAGCGACACCTCAATCTGACAAGGACTTTATTGACACTCATGCAGCTCATATATTAGCGTCAGTTGAAAAAATAAATGAATTGGCCGGAAAATTTGCGCTGTATGATGCATTCCTTCAAAATGTTAATCCGCTCTCCTTATTGAATACCATTTATCAAGAATTCAAAAAAATTCAAGAAGAACAAAATATCGTTTCGATATCTGATTTCAATACCATTATTCATAACGAAATTCAAAACCAACCGGCACCCTTTATTTACGAGCGCTTGGGAGAAAAATACCGTCATTATTTTATTGATGAATTTCAAGATACCTCTGTTATGCAATGGCAAAATCTGATTCCCTTAATTGACAATGCGTTGGCCGGTGAAGATGCCTATGGCAATAAAGGCACCTTGATGTTGGTGGGTGATCCCAAACAAGCCATTTATCGCTGGCGAGGTGGTAAAGCCGAACAGTTTATAGATTTGGCCAAAGAAATCGATTCGACCAATCCGTTTTCAAATAAAGACAAACGAACCGAACGATTGAAAACAAATTTTCGAAGTTACAGCGAAGTGATTCAGTTTAACAATGATTTTTTTAAACATTTAGCGCATCAATTCAAGAACGAAGATTATAAGAATTTATACGAAAATCTATCCCATCAAAAGTGTAATTCCAAAACGGGAGGTTATGTCAATTTGACTTTTATTCAAGAACCCGAAGACGACACCGAAATAGAAGGGTTTGATGCGGATAACGATACGGTTACTCCAAAAGACAAGGTATATTTGAGTCAAACCTTGCAGACCATCAAACAGTGTTTAGCGCAACATTTTGATTATAAAGATATTGTTTTACTTACCCGAACAAAAGCACCAGGGGTGAAATTGGCCAATTTTTTAACAGAAAATAAAATTCCAATTTTGTCTTCGGAAACTTTATTGATTCAAAACGCGACGGAAGTTAAATTAATCATTGCTTTGTTGCGTTTTCTGAAAAACCCGAATGAAGAACAGGCAAAAATATATGTTCTTTATTATTGTGCAAAATACTTGCAATCTGCATTGCCCATTCACGATTTTATTCTGGCCACAAAAAACAAAAACAGTTATGAGTTAGAAGCCTATTTTCAAACGTTAGGCATTTCTATTTCGTTCGCCGATTGTAAGAAAAAATCACTATATGAAGCTGTTGAAACATTAGTTGCTGCCTTTCTCAAAGACAAAGTAAACACATCGTATTTGCAATACTTCTTAGATTTGGTTTTGGAGAAGGATGTAAAATCACAGTCGAGTATTGCTGATTTCTTAGAATATTGGGATAAAATGGGATTTCAAAAAAGCATTCCATCGCCCGAAGGCACTAATGCGGTTCGTATCATGACGATTCATAAATCGAAAGGATTGGAGTTTCCGGTTGTAATTTATCCTTTTGCAGAAGAAGATTTTTCAAGAAAAATTAAAGATAAATTATGGATACCCTTAGCTACTCCCGAGATTGATCTCCCAAGGGCTTTAATTAACAACAAGAAAGAAGTAGAAAATTATGGGGTCACAGCACAATCTATTTTTCAAACAAAAAATCAAGAAGAAATCTTAGATACAATTAATGTTCTTTATGTAGCCTTAACGCGAGCTGAAGAGCAGTTATTCGTCATTTCTAATAAAAAATTAACCCCAAAGGGAGAATTTGTAACTACAAATTTGTCGTACTATTTTGTTGATTTTTTACGAACAATCGGGCAGTATGAGCCTACAAAGTTTACATATGAATTTGGTGCAACCGAACGAAAATCAAAACATAGTGAAGACAATAGAGCCCTTCAATCAATAGGTATTGTTGCGCAAAAAATGAAGCCCACTAAAATTAATATTGCACAACGTGAAGCCTTAATGTGGGGTTCTGCGCAGCAGGATGCTATAGCTTTTGGTACG
>DALYCS010000002.1:12517-49437 GCA_031973615.1 Flavobacterium sp.
TCATGGCATTAATTCAAACAAAAGAAACACTAGATAGCGCCTTAAAACAAGCTCTCGAGTCGGGATTATTGTTGCTTTCACAACAAGAGGTAATTAAAAAAACCATTCAAAAAATTGTCGATCATCCCGAATTGAGTGTGTTTTTTGAGACCGGCGGAAAAGTCTATAACGAACAAGCAATCCTAAAAAAAGGCGCCAGAACCATTAAACCCGATCGGGTAGTATTAAAAGGACAAGAGGCCTATTTGTTAGACTATAAAACCGGTGAGAAACATGAGAAGCATCGCACTCAGATTAATGAATACGAACAAGCCTTGCAAGAAATGAATTACAAAGTCGTAAAAAAAGTGCTGGTATATACAGGAGAAAATATAGAAGTAGTAACTTTGTAATCTTTAATATGATCAAAATTTAACAGAATATGTACGGAAAAATACAACAACATTTACAGCAAGAAATAGCGACCATTCAGGAGAACGGTTTGTTTAAAAAAGAACGCATTATTACGTCACCGCAAGGAGCTGAAATTACCATTTCGACAGGTGAAACCGTTTTGAATTTTTGTGCCAATAATTATCTAGGATTATCCTCTCATCCAGAAGTAGTACAGGCAGCAAAAGACGCTTTAGACACCCATGGTTTCGGAATGTCATCTGTGCGATTCATATGCGGAACTCAAGATATTCATAAAACATTAGAACAAAAAATAGCCCATTTTTATGGTACAGAAGATACGATATTGTATGCCGCAGCTTTTGATGCGAATGGGGGTGTTTTTGAACCCTTATTGGGTGAAGAAGATTGTATTATTTCTGACAGCTTAAATCATGCATCTATTATTGATGGTGTACGTTTGTGTAAAGCGGCACGCTATCGTTATGATAATAACGACATGAACGATTTAGAGCAACAATTGATTAAAGCAACTGAAGCGGGTCATCGTTTTAAACTCATTGTTACCGATGGGGTGTTTTCTATGGACGGTTTGGTAGCGCCTTTGGATAAAATATGTGATTTAGCCGATAAATATGATGCTTTAGTAATGGTAGACGAATGCCATGCTGCGGGATTTATTGGAGCCACAGGGAAAGGTACTTTGGAGGCTAAAGGTGTAATGGGACGCGTCGATATTATTACCGGTACGTTAGGAAAAGCCTTAGGAGGAGCCATGGGAGGATATACCACAGCTAAGAAAGAAATCATTGAAATATTACGCCAACGCTCGCGTCCGTATTTGTTTTCAAATTCATTAGCACCTGCTATTGTGGGTGCATCTTTAAAAGTTTTCGAATTATTAGAAAAAGACACAACGCTTAGGGATCAATTGGAATGGAATACCAATTATTTTAAAACTGGTTTGCGTGAGGCAGGAATTGATTTTATTGATGGAGACTCGGCAATAGTTCCAGTCATGCTGTATGATGCCAAATTAGCTCAGGTTATGGCCGAAAAGTTATTGGCAAAAGGGATTTATGTCATCGGTTTTTTCTTTCCAGTGGTACCCAAGGGGAAAGCTCGTATCCGCGTTCAATTGTCAGCTGCCCATACAAAAGATCACCTCGATAAAGCAATAAAAGCTTTTGTTGCCGTAGCTCAAGAATTGAAAATTAATTAAGTAAGACCTAGGATAAAGTTGTTTTTTTTATTCAAAACTTTTTGTAGTAAAAAAAATATAGTACTTTTGTTCCAATTATAAAGGATTGTAATTAAAAAATAACGTATGAAACATTTAAACAAATTTTTTACAGCTGCCTTGTTGTTCGCGGGATTAGTATCTCAAGCACAAGATAGTAACAACCCATGGGCAGTGTCTTTTGGGACAAACGCAGTAGATACTAGAGTTAATGCTAGTAGAAACGGATTGAACTTTTTAGATAAACAATTTTCTCAAACATTTGATGTACAAGAAAACTGGAACATCATGCCTTCTGTATCTTACTTAAGCTTAACAAAGTATGTAGGTGACGGTTTTTCTTTTGGTGTAACAGGTTCTGTAAACAAAATTACAAAATTTGTAAATTTTGATCCAACATCACCTGATGCAGATCCAAGAGGAATGGTAGTTTCTAATCCTGGAGATTTAACATTTTTTGGAGTTGATGGTATCATCAGATACAGTTTTCAAGATTTGTTCAAATCAAAATGGTTAGATCCATCTGCACACATTGGTGGTGGATATACTTTCTTCGGTGATGCATCTGCAGGTACTGTTAATGGAGGTTTAGGATTAACATTTTGGTTTACAGAAGGAATTGGTTTACAACTTCAATCTACCTACAAGCATTCTTATGATGATACTAAAGATGTTAATGTAGATGTTCCTAGTTACATGCAACACACTGCAGGTCTTATCTTCAAGTTTGGAGGTAAAGATACCGACGGTGATGGTATTTATGACAATGAAGATTCTTGTCCAGAAGTATTTGGTCTAGCTGCATTCAAAGGATGTCCTGATACAGATAGCGATGGAATTCAAGATTCAGCAGACTCTTGTCCTGAAGTAGCTGGTTTAACTGAATTTAATGGATGTCCTGATACAGACGGAGACGGAATCATTGATTCTGAAGATGCTTGTGTTGATGTTAAAGGAACTAAAATGATGAAAGGTTGTCCAGATGCTGACGGAGACGGAATAGCAGATAAAGACGATAAATGTCCTTCTGTAAAAGGAGCTAAAGAAAATGCAGGTTGTCCTTGGCCAGATACAGATGGAGATAGCGTTCTTGATAAAGACGATAAGTGTCCAACTGTTGCAGGTACTGTAGCAAATAATGGTTGTCCAGAAGTTACAGCTGACGCTATGAAAAAATTGAATGACTATGGTAAAACCATCTTATTCAACTCTGGTAAAGCATCGTTCCAAAAACAAGCTTTCCCAATTTTACAAGCTATGGCTGCCATCTTAAAAGAGTATCCAACCGCTAATTTCTCATTAGAAGGACACACAGATAATACAGGATCTGATGTATTAAACCAAAAATTATCAGAAGAAAGAGCTGCTGCAGTTAAAAACTTCTTAGTTGAAAACGGTATTAATGCTTCAAGATTAACTTCTAAAGGTTTTGGTGAATCAGCGCCAGTTGAATCAAACAAAACTGCTAAAGGAAAAGCTAACAATAGAAGAGTAGAAGTAAAATTAGTAAAATAATTTTTTTCTAAAATATACTAAGAAACGTCCCGATATTTCGGGACGTTTTTTTATTTTTATAAAATGAAATCAACTACTTTTTTAGATAAACTTTGTACAACATTATTATCGCTTTCCGAAAAGGAACTTTCGAATGTTTCGATAGTATTACCAAATAAACGGGCAAAAGTATTTTTACTCGAAAGTCTAAAAAATCAATTGTCGGGAACTGCGTTTGCGCCAAACATCATTAGTATTGAAGATTTTATTCAAGAAATAGCTTCTCTACGATCTGTTGATTCCATTGAATTACTGTTTGAGTTTTATGAGGTCTATCAAGCGATTACACCTAAAGAACAACAACAAAATTTTGAACAATTTGCCACTTGGGCTACAACCGCTATTCAAGATTTTAATGAAATTGATCGCTACCTACTTGAACCTAAAAAAGTATTTAGCTATTTAGAAGCAATTGAAGCGTTAAAGCGTTGGCAAGTTGAAGCTTCAAAAACAACCAAATTAATTGATAATCATCTGGAGTTTTGGGCTAAACTACCCGAATATTATGCATCGTTTTATGCGCATTTAGTGCATAAAGGAATCGGGTATCAGGGGCTTATTTACCGAGAAGCTGTAGGTAAATTAGAGTCTTTTGCAGCAGCTACCACTCATATAATCTATTTTGCAGGATTCAATGCCCTCAATCAAGCTGAAGAGAAAATAATCAATTATTTAGCTAATGAAAACCGAGCTAAAATTTATTGGGATATCGATTCGGTTTTTTTAAATGATCCTCATCATGATGCTGGATTGTTTATTCGAAAATACAAAAAAGAATGGAAGTCATTTGTACACCAGGATTTTGAATGGGTTGTGGACCATTTCAGCGAGCAAAAGAATATTGAAATTATTGGAACACCAAAAAGTATTGGACAAGCTAAAATTGTAGGTACTATAATTGAAAAAATTCAAGATACAAATCCAAGTTTGGAGAAAACAGCTGTGGTATTGGGCGATGAAAATTTATTATTGCCCGTATTGTTTGGATTGCCCGATTCGGTAGATGCTTTGAACATTACGATGGGTTATCCGAGCAAAAACAACCCCGCTCAATTGTTGGTCAGCAAATTGTTTAAGTTACATCATAATGCCAAACAGCGGAACGATAAAAGTTACACGTTCTATTATAAAGAAGTGCTCGCTATTTTAAACCACCCGCTAATAGAGCCATATTGTAAAGTGGAAGAAGTAGTCCATATTATCAATAGTAATAATTTTACATTTTTTTCAAGAGAAAAATTATTCCATCTATACGCTGAAAAATATCCAAATACCACCAATCCGTTATTCGAACTTTTGTTTGCTCGTTGGGATGAAATACCCAAAATATTAGCCAACATACGCGAAGTATTGCTCCATATTAAAGCGCAATTGAGTAATGACAATACGGAAGAAAAAATGGCAAAAGCTTTTTTATATTCCATTTATAATACCATTATCAAATTAACCAATTACCAGGAAAAATATCAGCAAATAGAAAGTCTTACAGCCTTGCATGCTATATATAAACAAATTGTTGATTTAGCTGAGGTCTCTTTTGAAGGCGAACCCTTGTCTGGCTTGCAACTTATGGGCGTACTTGAAAGTCGTGTTTTAGATTTCGAAAATGTTATTATTACATCGGTGAATGAAGGAAAATTCCCAGCAGGAAAATCGCAAAATTCATTCATACCCTACGATGTAAAAAAAGAATTGGGATTACCCACCTATAAAGAAAAAGACGCCATATATTGTTATCACTTTTATCACTTATTATTACGCGCCAAAAACATTTGGTTGCTTTATAATACCGACCATGAAGGTATTGATGCAGGCGAAAAAAGCCGTTTCATTACCCAATTGGAAATCGAAAAACACCATTTTCCAAACAGTACGATTTATAATGCAGTACTTCCCGAAAAAGCGTATGAACCTATCGTTATTCCTAAAACAGATGCAATTATTGAGCGTCTGGAAGAAATTGCCGTAAATCCCGGATTTTCACCTTCTTCACTAACAGGTTATATTCGGAATCCCATTCAATTTTACACCCAACGCATCCTTCGCATTAATGAAGCAGAAGATGTGGAAGAAAACATTGCTGCTAATACTTTGGGAATTATTATTCACAGCGCTTTAGAAGAATTGTATACACCCTATTTGAATCAGTATTTAGCCTTGCACCATATTGAATATATGGAAACTCAAATCGATGCTGTGATTCTTAAATATTTTAAAAAAGAATATAAAGAAGGGGAAATTCATAAAGGAAAAAATTTATTGGCTTTTGAAGTCGCCAAACGCAATGTATATAATTTTTTACAACTCGAAAAAAAAGCAATCCTAGAAGAAAACGCAGCGATCAAAGTATTGCTCTTGGAACAACCTATATCTTGTGAAATTCAATTGGAATCGTTTGATTTTCCGATACTAATTGCCGGTAAAGTAGACCGAATAGAAGAACGTAATGGGGTCATTCGAATTATCGACTATAAAACGGGTAAAGTAGACGGCCACAGTCTAAAATTGAGTGATGTTCTTACCATAACACCAGATATTGCCTATGAAAAAATCATTCAGTTGCTTTGTTATGCTTTGATGTTTGAAAATCATCCCTTACGCCAAGGCCGAGAAATAACAGCTGGAATTATTTCGTTTAAGAATATGAAGAACGGCTTTTTACCATTCGGTATAGGTAGTGGAAAAGAGGCAAATACAGTAATTACTCGTGAAATGCTGGAAGATTTTAGCGTTATTTTAAAACTAATAATTTTGGAAATCTTCAATCAAGAATTGCCGTTTAAAGAAAAAAACTAAAATACAGCATTTAAACTAAATCCTTTTCAAAAAACCAATCAAATCGGCGACAAATTCTTTTTGATTTTCAATAGGACTCATGTGGCCGTCTTCAAAAGTGGTTACTTGTACTTGAGTGCCATCGACTTGTTCTAAGGTTTCTTCGTAATGTAATACAGGGTCTTTTCTGCCTAAAATAAATTGAATTGGATAAGGGGCAAAATGAAGCATTACTTCACGATCTTTTCTAATTTTCATACCTTCTAGTGCCGCTACAATTCCTTGAAGAGGAGTTTTTAATGCTTCTAATTTTACGGCTTCAATATGTGCGTCAAGTCGTTCGCGATTGGTTTCACTAAATAAGTTTGCGATGCTCATGCGAATAAAAGACGAATAATTTTGCTTGACCGCGATAATGGCTCGATCCCGATTTTTTTTACGTTCTTCAGAATCGGCTCTAGCCGTTGAATTCACCAATACAATTCCTTTTACGTTATCAGGATACAATTCGGCGAAAGCTAAAGCTACATAACCACCCATCGAATGTCCAATCAATACTGCTTTTCTAATTTTCAATTCGTGTAATACATGATGTACCACATCGGCTTGGTCTTCCATACTGTGCACATAGCCCAAACACTCGGTACCACCATGACCTAATAAATCGAGACTAATGATGCGGTTTTTTTTTGAAAGTTCAGGCAAAATAGTCTTCCACATCGATTGATTTTCTAAAAAACCATGCAATAAAACCACAGCCGTCCCTTTCCCCTGGTCGGTATAACTGATGGCTGTATTTTTGAAATGTGTGGTTTTCATAAAGGCAAAGGTAGCATATATAGGCAAAGAGCGCAACGATTTTTCATGAATGCACAAAAAACGGCTCACTTTCGTAAACCGTTTATTTTATTTATGTTACGTTTTATACTCTCAATTAAGCATTCATTAGCGATTCAATCTCTTCGATTTCTATCGGAATGTTGCGCATTAAATTGTATGGGGCTCCAGTAGGTTGAATCACGACATCATCTTCTAAACGAATACCAAAACCTTCTTTTGGGATGTAAATTCCAGGTTCAACTGTGAATACCATATTGGCTTGCATCGGTTCGTGTAATAAGCCATAATCGTGGGTGTCTAATCCCATGTGGTGCGAAGTGCCATGCATGAAATATTTTTTATACGCGGGCCAATCTGGATTTTCGTTTTGCACATCGGCTTTGTCAATTAATCCTAAGCCTATTAATTCTGAAGTCATAATTTTACCCACTTCTACATGATATTGTTTCCATAAGGTTCCAGGAACCAATAATTTTGTAGCTTCATTTTTTACATTTAAAACGGCAGAATACACTGCTTTTTGTCGTTCTGTAAAACGTCCTGAAACCGGCACCATTCGTGTCATGTCACTAGAATAATTCGCATATTCGGCTCCAACATCCAATAGGATCAAATCACCAGCATTGCAAGGTTGGTTGTTTTCAATATAATGCAATACATTGGCATTATTTCCCGATGCAATAATTGGGGTGTAAGCAAAACCTTTCGATCGATTTCTAAGAAATTCATGTGCAAATTCAGCTTCAATTTCATATTCCATCACCCCTGGTTTTACAAAATTCAGCACTCTTTTAAAACCTTTTTCAGTTATATCACAGGCTTTTTGAATCAATGCTAATTCTTCACTTTCTTTTATAGAGCGTAAGCGTTGTAGTATCGGATTTGATTTTGCTACTTTATGTCCGGGATAGGTTTCTTTCCACCATTTTACAAAACGTGCTTCACGGGTTTCAGTTTCAATAACAGCACGATAATGCTCATTAGTGTTGATATACATTGTATCGGCATATGCCATAATTTCTTTCAATGTTTTGTGAAAATCTTGTAACCATATCACCGAACGAATTCCCGATACTTCAAAAGCACGTTCTTTGGTCAATTTTTCACCTTCCCAAATAGCAATATGTTCATTGGTTTCTTTTAAAAACAATATTTCTTTCAAATGTTCATAAGGAGCATCAGGGAAAAGCAATAAAATACTTTCTTCTTGGTCTACACCCGATAAATACAAAATGTCTCGATGTTGTGCAAATGGTAACGTGCTATCGGCACTCACAGGATAAATGTCGTTTGAATTAAAAACGGCTACACTATTGGGTTGCATTTGAGCGGTAAATTTTGCTCTATTTTTAATGTATAACTCTCGGTCAATTGGATGATATTTCATGCGTTGAAAGATTAGTGATTTGAAATTATTTTATAAAACATCTGAATTTCATGATGTTTAATAATGTGCCTCAAAAATAAAAAGATAATCATGAAAAGATGTTAATTCCGACAGAAATTTTGTAGAAGTGCAATGATTTGGTTATTTTTCAACAAAATTTTTTCAAGATGAAACATCTCATTTTCCTGTTTTTAGCCATTTCACACACGGCTATTGCTCAAACTTCTTTGTTTAATCAAGTGAAAGCTACAAATATTGGCCCAACAATCATGAGTGGTCGTGTGGTAGATATCGCTGTTAATCCTAAAAATCCAACTGAATTTTATGTGGCTTATGCTACAGGCGGACTTTGGTACACCAATAATAATGGAACTTCTTTCACACCTCTGATGGATTCGGCAGAAACCGTAAATTGTGGTTCAGTTACGGTAGATTGGAAATCTGGAACCATTTGGATAGGAACCGGCGAAATCAATGCTTCTCGATCTTCTTATGCGGGAGTTGGTATTTTGAAATCTTCAGACAAGGGAAAAACTTGGGAAAATTTGGGATTGTCTGATTCGCATCATATCAGTAGCGTTTGGGTGAACCCAAGTAATTTTAATGAAATTGTAGTTGCGGCTTTGGGCCATTTGTATACAACGAATAAAGAACGCGGCATTTATAAATCAATCGATGGTGGGAAATCGTGGCAACAAACCTTGTATGTTGCAGACGACACGGGAATTGTTGATCTCGAAGTGTCTAAAATCAATCCCAATGTGATGTTTGCGGCAGCTTGGCAAAAAGACAGAAAAGCTTGGCATTTTGATGGAGATGGTGAAAAATCTGGAATTTATAAAAGTGAAGATGCTGGAACTACATGGCAGCTTGTAACAACAAAAGAAAGTGGTTTTCCAGCAAATGAAGGCGTGGGCAGAATTGGGCTGGCGCTTTTTAATGAAAAGGTAATTTACGCAGTAGTTGATAACCAGAACAAACGACCAAAGGCAGTTTCACAAAGTAAGTTGACCACTATGTTGGCGGCACCAGGAGAGGTGCAGGAAATTTCAAATAAAGCCCTTAATCAGGCATTAAAAGAGAGTGGATTTAGTGATAAATACCGTGCGGAGAACATTAAAAATTGGCTCGAAAATAACAGTTCCTCTATAGCTATAATAGGGTTTTTAGATGCCAACAAAGCACTTTTTGAAACGGAAGTAATTGGATGTGAAGTATACAAATCAGAAGACGGAGGAAAATCTTGGAAGAAAGCGAATCAGAATTATATCAACGATATGTATTATACGTATGGATATTATTTTGCGAATATATCGGTGGATGCAATAAATCAAAATCGTCTTTATATCGGCGGTGTGCCTTTATTGTTTTCTGCAGACGGTGGCAAAACCTTTGAAGCTATTTCCAAAGAAAATGTTCATGCCGATCATCATGTAACGTGGATCAATCCTGAAAATCCAGATCATATTATTAATGGAAACGATGGTGGAATCAATATTTCCTATGACAATGGAGCCCATTGGATCAAATGCAATAACGAAGCCGTGAGCCAATTGTATGCTGTAAATGTTGACCATCAAGAAAAATACAATGTATATGGAGGTATGCAAGATAATGGAGTTTGGTTTGGACCAAATGATTTTCAGCAGAATGTAGCTTGGCATCAAGAAGGAAAATATCCGTATCAAGAATTGATTGGAGGAGACGGGATGCAAATCCAAATTGATCCCCGCAACCCAAATGTAGTATTTACCGGATTCCAATTTGGAAATTATTACCGCATCAATCAAAAAGAGGGAAAATTTGATTTTATTTCGCCCAAACCTGCCAAAGACGAGAAACCGCTTCGATTCAATTGGCAAACCCCTATTTTATTGTCTTCTCACAATCCCGATATTTTGTATATGGGTTCTAATTTTTTGCACCGATCTATGAATCAAGGCAAATCTTGGGAAAAAATTTCGGGAGATCTTACAAAAGGGGCTAAAGAAGGCAATGTGGCTTTCGGAACCCTTACTACAATTTCAGAGAGCACTTTGCAATTTGGATTGCTTTATGCAGGAACAGATGATGGGAATGTGCAAGTTTCTAAAGATGGTGGCGTTTCTTGGCAATTGATTTCTGGAAATTTACCTCAAAATTTATGGGTATCACGAGTGGCAGCTTCTGTGCACAAAAGAGAACGTATTTATTGTACTTTAAACGGATATAGAAATGATAACTTTGAAAGTTATGTTTTTGTTTCCGAAGATTATGGTACCCAATGGACTCGCATTTCAAACGGATTAGCACAAGCTGTAAATGTAGTTGTTGAGGATGCAGTAAACGAAAATATCTTATACGTTGGAACTGATAACGGTTTGTTTGTTTCTATAGATAAAGGGGCTACCTGGCAAGATTTTTCTTGCGGTATGCCAAAGGTTGCCGTACATGATTTAAAAATACAGGCTAGCGCTAAAGACTTAATTGTAGGGACACACGGAAGAGCCATTTATAAAGTAGGCATTGCAAAAATACAAGAATTAACACCCGACCTATTAGCAAAAAAAATTCATTTATTTTCGTTGACAGATCGTACAAAATCAGAACGATGGGGTACAAAATCGTATGCATGGGAAGAAGCCAATGTGCCTTCTCAAGAAATTTGGTGTTATGCGGGTATAGCGGGCACAGCTGTGGTTTCAATTACAAATGATCAAAATCGGGAAGTGTATCAAAAACAAATAACACTAACAACAGGACTGAATTCAATACCGTATTCTTATGAAATTTCAAAAGAACTAGCTGATAAATGGAATAAATCTGATAAAAAAATAGGTATCAAAGAAGCTGAAAACAAACGCTATTATTTGCCAGCAGGGAAATATAAAGTGACAATTTCCAAATCAGAAGGAACAACGATGACAACCTTTGAAATTAAACCCTCAAAAAACAACAAATCGGAATAGGAATCAATATCAACACCAGCTTTTGTTTAAGGCAAGGTTCTAGAGTGGTTAATGAAATTTGACCTTCTTCTGCCTTAAATAGAATCTCATATTGGAAATTAAACAAAAAGTTTAATATTCATCAGAATTGTAAATTACTGTCTGTCAAAAAATAAGTGGGTTAGGATGGTATTGCGCTAAATTTTTAAGGAGTTCAATAATTAATTTCGCTAAAATGATATATATACTGTATCATGTAGTGTATAACTAATTGATATTCAACAGTCGTTAAATTATTTTAAATTCATTATAAATTAGGTCGAAAAGGTTGTAGTTAATTTCAAATAGCTGTATTTTTGTTTTGATTTTTATAAAACTATTACAATCAAATAAAATTATGGCAAAATCAGCACTTTTAAAGTCATCTATCGCGAAAAAATATTGGATGGCTCTTACAGGTTTATTTTTATGCTTGTTTTTGGCGGGTCACTTAGCAGGAAATCTTCAATTGCTTGTTCCTAACAATGCTTTGAATTTTAATCAGTATGCTTTGTTCATGACCACCAATCCGGCAGTAAAATTACTTTCTTATTTAACGTACATTTCTATTTTATTTCATGCGATCGATGGAATTGCTTTAACGATTCAAAACAAAAAAGCGCGTCCTATTGGTTATGCAAAAACCAATGGTTCTTCAAGTAGTTTTGCTTCAAGAAACATGGCGGTTTTAGGAACAATTATTTTGGTTTTCATTGCTACTCACATGGTTAACTTTTGGGCAAAAATGCATTTTGATAAGAAAATGCCAATCATGACAAAAACCATTGAAGTGCAAGGACAAAAACAAAATTTTTATGTAGGAACCCAAGTTGGGCAATACTTTCCAGTGGATCAAGTAGCCAAAGAAGGGGAGAAAATGGATCAAACCATGATGCCTAAGCAATTTGTGATCAAAAATAGAACAGAATTATATTACAGTCAAGCTGATGTAAAAACAGCTGATTTGTACAAAGATTTATACAAAATTACCTTAGACTTTTTTAAAGATGCTAAGTATGGATTGTATTTTACAATTGGATATGTTTTAGCTATGTTGGCTTTGTCTTTTCATTTATGGCATGGATTTCAAAGTGCTTTCCAATCGATTGGAGTGAACAGTTCAAAATTAACTCCAGCAATTAAGTTTTTCGGAAGAGCATTTGCAATTGTAGTACCACTATTGTTTGCAATAATTCCAGTTATCTTACACTTTAAAAAATAATCAACATCAGTATATATTATGAAGTTAGATTCTAAAATACCAGCGGGTCCATTAAAAGACAAATGGACCGATCATAAAAACCATTTGAAACTAGTTGCACCTAATAACCGACCAAAAATCGATATTATTGTAGTTGGGACAGGTTTGGCAGGGGCTTCGGCTGCTGCCTCTTTAGGAGAAATGGGGTATAATGTAAAAGCATTTTGTTTTCAAGATTCTCCACGTCGTGCGCATTCCATTGCAGCTCAAGGAGGTATCAATGCAGCAAAAAATTACCAAAATGATGGTGATAGTGTGTACCGTCTTTTCTACGATACCATTAAAGGAGGTGACTACCGTGCGCGTGAAGCAAATGTGCACCGTTTAGCCGAAGTTTCTGGAAACATCATCGACCAATGTGTGGCACAAGGGGTTCCTTTTGCCCGTGAATATGGCGGAATGTTAGACAACCGTTCGTTTGGTGGTACACAAGTACAGCGTACGTTCTATGCAGCCGGACAAACAGGGCAACAATTATTGTTAGGAGCATATTCTGCATTATCAAGACAAATTGGTTTAGGTCGTGTTAAAATGTACAACCGTCACGAAATGTTAGATTTGGTAAAAGTAGATGGAAAAGCACGCGGAATTATTGCCCGTAACTTAGTGACAGGAGCTATTGAAAGACATTCAGCTCATGCTGTAGTTATCGCTTCTGGTGGGTACGGAAACGTATACTTCCTTTCTACAAACGCAATGGGAAGTAACGTAACAGCTGGATGGAAAATCCACAAACAAGGAGCGTTATTTGCAAATCCATGTTATGTACAAATTCACCCAACATGTATTCCAGTTCACGGAACCAATCAGTCTAAATTAACTTTGATGTCTGAATCGTTACGTAACTCAGGACGTATTTGGGTTCCAAAGAAAAAAGAAGATGCAGAAGCAATCAGAGCTGGTAAATTAAAACCAACTCAAATTGCTGAAGAAGATAGAGATTACTATTTAGAAAGAAGATATCCAGCTTTTGGTAACTTAGTACCTCGTGACGTAGCTTCAAGAGCTGCAAAAGAGCGTTGTGATGCTGGTTACGGAATCGAAGCTAATGATACTAACGAAGGAGTTTACTTAGATTTCTCTACGGAAATTCAAACTAAAGGACGTCAAGCAGCTTACGCGAAAGGAAATCATAATCCAACTCCAGAAGAAATTACAGCTTTAGGGAAACAGTGGTTAGAAGAGAAATATGGTAACTTGTTTACGATGTATCAAAAAATCACGGATGAGAATCCTTATGAAACACCAATGAAAATTTATCCAGCGGTTCACTATACTATGGGTGGTGTTTGGGTGGATTATAACTTACAATCTACAATTCCTGGTTGTTTCGTAGCAGGTGAAGCTAACTTCTCTGACCACGGAGCTAACCGTTTAGGAGCATCAGCTCTAATGCAAGGATTAGCAGATGGATATTTCGTATTACCTTACACAATTTCTAACTATTTAGCTGACGAAATCAGAACTGGAAAAATCGCTACAGATTCTCCAGAATTCGCGGAAGCAGAAGCTAGAGTTAAAGATTCAATTAGCAAATTCTTAAACAACAACGGAACCAAGTCTGTTGATTATTTCCACAAAAAATTAGGTTTGATTATGTGGAATAAAGTAGGTATGGCTCGTAACGAAAAAGGATTAACAGAAGCTATTGCTGAAATCGCTCAATTAAAAGAAGATTTTTACAAAGATGTTTATGTTCCTGGAAGCGCTGACGAGTTAAATCCTGAGTTAGAAAAAGTATTAAGAGTTGCCGATTTCATCGAATTAGGTCAGTTAATGGCAATGGATGCTTTACAGCGTAAAGAATCTTGTGGAGGTCACTTCCGTGAAGAATATCAAGATGCTGAAGGTGAAACATTACGTGATGACGAAAACTTCAAATTTGTTGGAGCTTGGGAATACAAAGGTGATGACATCAGCAAATCAGCACTTCACAAAGAAGAATTGAAATACGAAGAAATTAAAATTGCAGCTAGAAATTACAAATAATAGATTATGAGTGCAGCAAAAAATATCAATATAAACCTTAAAATTTGGCGTCAAAAGAACGCTAGTTCAAAAGGTAGCATGGAAACTTATAAATTGGATAATGTTTCTACTGCAAGTTCGTTTTTGGAAATGTTAGACCAATTAAACGAGCAATTAATTAACGAGAAAAAAGAACCAGTAGCATTTGATCACGACTGTCGTGAAGGTATTTGCGGTATGTGTTCTTTATACATCAACGGACGTGCTCACGGACCTGATACAGGAATTACTACTTGTCAGTTACACATGAGAATGTTCAATGATGGCGATACCATTTACATTGAACCATGGAGAAGTAAAGCATTCCCAGTAATCAAAGATTTAGTGGTTGATAGAAGTGCTTTTGACAGAATTCAGCAAGCAGGTGGTTTCGTATCCGTAAATACTTCTGGAAATACTATTGATGCGAATTCTATCCCAGTTCCTAAAGACGATGCAGACAAAGCTTTTGAAGCAGCAGCTTGTATTGGATGCGGAGCTTGTGTGGCGACATGTAAAAACGGTTCGGCTATGTTATTTGTAGGTGCTAAAGTATCACAATATGCATTGTTACCACAAGGTAAAGTAGAAGCTACAAATCGTGTGTTAAACATGGTACGTCAAATGGACGAAGAAGGATTTGGAAATTGTACCAATACAGGTGCATGTGAAATCGAATGTCCAAAAGGCATTTCATTAGAAAATATTGCTCGAATGAATAGAGAATTTTTAAAAGCATCTGTGAAGTAATTTTTCGATGCTTTAAAGTATAGAAACGCATCCTTTTGGATGCGTTTTTTTTGTACTTTTATACAAAATACAACTATGAAAATTGCCCTTTTTCAGTCCGAATTAGCCTGGGAAAACCCAGAGGAGAACCGAAAAAATATTGAACAGTATTTTCGAGATGCGCCCCAATCTTTCGATTTGTTTGTGTTGCCTGAGATGTTTACGTCAGGCTTTACGATGCAGCCGCAGGAAGTAGCCGAAACCATGGAAGGTAAAACAATAGTTTGGCTTAAAGAATTGGCAGCTGAAAGAAACTGTGCCATCACAGGAAGTCTGGTCATTAAAGCGAATGGCGACTATTACAACCGAATGGTTTTTGTTTTTCCATCTGGAGACGTACAATTTTATGATAAGCGCCATTTGTTTGCCTTGGCAGGAGAAGATAAATTATATACTAAGGGCGCAGAAAAAGTAATTGTACAGTATAAAGGGTGGAATATCTGTCTCCAAATATGTTATGATTTGCGGTTCCCAGTTTTTGTGCGAAATACCGAAAAATACGATTTGTTGATCTACGTAGCCAATTGGCCGCAACCCCGAATCAATGCCTGGGATGCCTTGTTAAAAGCGCGAGCTATAGAAAACATGTGTTATACGGTTGGAGTTAATAGAACAGGAACGGACGCCAATCAATTGCAATATCCTGGCCATTCTCAAGTACTAGATTGTATGGGGCAAGAACAGTTATATGCCCACAATGATTCCGGTATTTTTTGTTGTGAATTGAACCAATTGGAACAAAATGCTAAAAGACTTCAATTTAATTTTTTAAACGATGCGGATCGTTTTACGCTGGATTAATCCAAATTAAAATCTTGTTCTACATCCCAGTTGGCCCTCACGTCTAGTAATTTGGGATAATATAGAATTTCTTCCGCTTGTTTTTTGTTCAAATAATCACCAGTATCCCATATTCCGTTGGCATTGTCATCATAAATAACGCGAAGTGTATACAACTTGGGTTCAATAGTTTCAAAAAACAGGGTGGTTTCTTTTGAAGAAGCTTTGGAATATAAAACGGTACCTTTTTCATCCAATACTTCCAAAATTATTGGGAATCGCTTGACGCCAGAAAGGTTAACTTTTAAGTTGCCATAATCGGATAATAATTTGGTGTTGGCTTCAAATCGCAAAGAATCATTTTTGGCCTCATAAAAATCTGTGAGGGCTTCAGGGAGAAGTTCTAACGTATATTTTTGTTCCTCTTCTTTATTGAAATCAAAGCGAATTTCTTGGTTCAATTCGTCATAGTTGGCCGTAAATTTTATGGCAACAGAGTCTTTATTTCTTAAGATGATTTTAGATAGATCAATAGCATTAATAGGGGTATTAGTACTCAATGTGAATGGCTCCCTAAACGATAAAGTTCCTTGCGTTTTACTAATGATTTTAATACTATCACTTGACTTTACATTTTTTAATTTAGATGTAAATGATTTTGTGTACGCACCATTTTCTACCATTATTTCAAGCGAGTCCAATTCCATTTTTGGAAAAAATAATTGAACAGAATCTTTTTCTTTTTGCGGGTATTTTGTCATTCGCAACGGAATTTTTTCGCCTCTTTTTTTAGCAGTAACTTTGAGATTATTTGGATTTCCTTCATAGCCCATATATAATTTGTTGTTGCTTTCTTGCGTGGGTTTATATGCTTTGAACTGTGGTTTTTCTGCAAATAATTCCAACTCATATGCGGTTGAAGTAGGTAATGTTATCGGATCGGGTAAAAATCCAATTTTATCAATTTTGGGATCAAACTTGTTGTTCCCAGATTTGTCTTTTAATGCAATAATTTGATAGGTTCCTTCTTTTAAGTTTTCAAGCGAAAATACCTTTAAGCTGTCTAACGTATTGGTAATGTACAAAGGGGTTTCTTTATAAACCGTTGAATCGGTAAACGTTTTTGCATCATAGAGTAGGATGCTCACAAAATTATCCGGCTTTTGCTGATAGGCATCTTTAATTTTTCCAACAACGGTTAGCGAATCTATGTAGGATCCAGTGGAAAAAACATATTTGAATTGTGAGTATGGATTGTTCTCATTGTTATCAGTGATGCTTTGTCCAAAATTAAAGCTATAGGTGGTGTTTTCCTGCAGCGTATCCTGCAGTTTAATGGAAATAAATTTACTCGCACTACTTTGTGGAATGATGATAGGTTGTTTTTTTAGGGGAGGCGATATAATCAATTGTTTTGTGATGTCTTTGACTTTGATCAATTCATCAAAATTGATTTTAATTTCATTCCCTTTAAAGTTGGTGCTAAAGTTTGTCGGGATGCTTCCCACAATTTGAGGAGCTATAGTGTCTTTGGGCCCGCCCGTAATGGTTCCTCTTTTGGCACAATTTGTAAAAAATGCGCCCACAACCAAAAGCAACAGTATATATTTTAATTTTTTCATTTTCAAAAATAAAGAAGGTACAAAATAACAACTATAATTGATGTAAACATACAAATTTTAGTAATTTTTAAGAATCTGTATAGGCAATAGTGAGGAGACTAATTTTTGCATTTGGAATTTTTAAGAGCGCTTTGCCACATGCTTCTAACGTTGCTCCTGTGGTCATTACATCGTCTACTAGTAAAAAATGTTTCCCATGATCTGAAGCACTAAATACGGCTTCAAAAACCGCATCCTTAACAGTTGCACGGGCTTCTTTGTTTTTTTTGGTTTGTGTTTTGGAATACGCCGTTCTTATCAATAGTTGATCCTTCAATTCAATTTGTAATTGTTCAGATAAGGCCTCACAAAATGAGGTAACTTGGTTATAGCCTCTTTCTTGTAGTCTTTTTTTATGAAGCGGCACCGGAATTATGGCCGAAAATTTATGAGTTGCTACAATTGTTTGAAGGTCATGTGCATACCAATTACCGAGTAAAGTTCCTATTTCGGGTTTGTTTTTATATTTTAAATGATGGATGAGGTTTTGGACTATTCCGTCTTTGTGGAAATAAAGCATAGCACTGCCAAATTCTATGGGTAGGATGCCGTAAAATTTTTTGGTGATGGAATTACTCGGATGCAAATGGTGTTGGGTAAGTGGGAGTTCATGGCGGCATTTTGCACAAATTAATCCTTCATTTTCTAATAATAAGGCATTACAGCCGCAACATAAATTAGGGAAAAGTAAGTTTATCAGATTTTTTAGCATTTGGTCGGTTTATTAAAATAAAATTAATTAATTTAAATACTTTTGTAGTAGATAAGTAGGGTATGACAAATAAGAAAAACAAAATTACAAAAATAAGCATCATTGTATTGCTGTTCTTATTGTTGTTTTTTAGTGTAAATTATTTTAGTGTAAAAGTAGAATTAGCTGATTTTAAAAAACAATCTGAATTAGAAATCAAGGTTTTAGAAAATCAACTTAGTGAAATACTACATAAATATGATTCTTTAAGTGAAGAATCAATCAAAAACGCGTCACTAATTACCCTTGCTACCGATTCGGCTAGCTCAGTAAATCAAACCGCAGATTCTATGGCCTTTTATGCTGAAAAAGCTAAGGAATTGAATGCAAAAATTGCTTCTAAAAATCAAGCGCTTATAAAAGATAAAAACAGTACTGCGGCTGCAAATCCTGTACCTGCAAATCGATTATCGGCTATAAATATTAATGCTAAAGGAGTGAAAATCTATTCTGATTTGTACAAATCGAGCAACTCACAAATCCAGCAGTTACGGGTTTGTTATACACTACAGAAAAATGAAATTGTAAAATCGGGGGCTAAAACCTTGTACATACAAGTGGTTAATCCAAAGAATCAAATTGTATCTAAGGAAAATTCTTCTGTAGAAAATGAAGCAGGGGTTAAATTAGTATACAGTGCCGTATCTGAGGTCAATTATAACAAAAACGACACCGATGTTTGTGCTTATGTCGATTTGATTCAAAACAAGACACCAAAAGGGAAATACATCATCAATGTTTACAGTGAGTTTGCCAAAATTGGGTCTTCTACATTTGATTATAAATAATTCCCTAAAACTTTTCTTTATTCCAATCCTATTTTTACTTTTGCAGTATGGCAAAACAAGATGATATTTTTAAAAATGTACTTTCGCATGCAAAAGAATACGGATTTATTTTTCCGTCTAGCGAAATTTACGATGGTCTAAGTGCAGTATATGATTATGCACAAAATGGGGTGGAATTAAAGAAAAACATCCGTGAGTATTGGTGGAAAGCAATGGTACAAATGCACGAAAATATTGTGGGTTTAGATGCTGCAATTTTGATGCACCCAACCACTTGGAAAGCTTCGGGTCATGTGGATGCTTTTAACGATCCATTGATTGACAATAAAGATTCGAAAAAAAGATATCGTGCCGATGTATTAATAGAGGATTATGCCGAAAAATTAAATCAAAAAGCACAAAAAGAGATTGACAAAGCGAGAGAGCGTTTTGGCGCTTCATTTGATGAAGAGCAATACAAAACTACCAATCCTCGCGTGATGGATTATTTGGCAAAAAAGAAGGAAATTCTGGAAAGAATGGCTCGTTCTTTAGCGTCCGAAAATCTAGCCGATGTAAAAGCCTTAATTGAAGAGTTGGAAATTGCTTGTCCAGAGAGTGGTTCAAAAAATTGGACCGATGTAAAGCAATTCAATTTAATGTTTGGCACAAAATTAGGCGCTTCTGCTGAAAGCGCTATGGATTTATACCTGCGTCCGGAAACAGCTCAAGGGATTTTTGTAAACTTTTTAAACGTTCAAAAAACCGGTCGGATGAAAATTCCTTTTGGCATTGCTCAAACGGGTAAAGCTTTTAGAAACGAAATCGTAGCGCGCCAATTCATTTTCCGTATGCGTGAATTTGAACAAATGGAAATGCAATTTTTTGTAAAGCCAGGCGAAGAAATGAAATGGTATGACTACTGGAAAACGACTCGATTAAATTGGCACTTGTCTCTTGGATTGGGCAGTCAAAATTACCGTTTTCACGACCATGAAAAATTAGCACATTATGCTAACGCTGCGGCTGATATCGAATTCAACTTCCCGTTTGGATTCAAAGAGTTAGAAGGTATTCATTCGAGAACCGATTTCGACTTGAAAGCACACGAACAATTTTCAGGAAAAAAACTACAGTATTTTGACAACGATACCAATTCAAATTACACGCCATATGTAGTGGAAACTTCGGTTGGTTTAGACCGGATGTTCTTAGCGGTTTTTTCCAATTCGCTTTGTGAAGAAACCTTAGAAGACGGATCAACCCGAACCGTATTGCGTTTGCCATCTGTGTTAGCGCCAACAAAAGCGGCTGTTTTACCATTGGTCAAAAAAGACGGTTTGCCCGAAGTAGCCAACAAAATCATTGAGGACTTGAAATGGGATTTCAATGTAGCATATGACGAAAAAGATGCGGTTGGTAGACGTTACAGAAGACAAGATGCCTTGGGGACGCCTTTTTGTATTACGGTAGATCACCAAACTTTAGAAGATCAAACGGTAACCATTCGCCACAGAGATTCGATGCAACAAGATCGTGTGAAAATTTCAGAATTACGCGACATCATCAACAATGAAGTTTCGATGCGCAACTGGTTGATGAAAATGTAACTTTAAAGTATAAAGTAAAATAATTAGCCCCAAATTTCATCTGAAATTTGGGGCTAATCTTATGATCTAGAATCGATATCCGAGACTTACATCTCCTCTGAAGAATACATCGGGGGCATGATCAGAATTTCCTAACGTTCTACCAAACCCTATTAATGTTTCAAATACAAATCCGGAATGATTGATCCATTTCCTTCCAACTGACAAACCTAGCGCTGCAGCAGTAAAACTTTCAGCGTTGTAGTTTGAAGAAAATTCTTCATACAATTCATTCTTGCCCACGGCAATTTTGGCAAATCCTTCCGCGAAAAAACCTTTGGCCCCATATTCTTTAGTTTCCTGAAAATAAAAACGCGCAAACGGTGTGAGTGAAAAATTTTCATCCCAAGCATTGTCCTTCTGCAAATCGATTAACATTGACGAACCAAAAGTAAAATCTTTAGAATAAATATATTCGTAAGTTCCTTCAAAAATTGGTCCAGCTAATAGCTTAATCGCACCCACTTTAATTTCATGTTTTCTGTCGGATAATGCAATTGATTTTTTTTCATTTGTTTCTTGTCCAAAGGCAAGAACACTGCAAATCAAGGCTAATGATACAATAATTTTTTTCATAGTATTATATTTACAAGACAAAAATATACTTAAAACGATTTGTTTGGTTTTCATTTACAGAAATTTAACATTAAGATTGCAATTATTCTTCAGTCATTGCATTCCATCCTCTCGCTTTCAAGGCTATTTTTGTGTTGGCTCTAGTTACTAAATGCATCCCTTCGCTGGCTTGGGTCATGTGACCAATAACTGTAAAGTTAGGATTGCCTTTGATTTTATCGTAGTCTTCCATTTTTAGGGTAAATAACAACTCATAATCCTCGCCACCACTTAAGGCAACTGTAGTGATGTCTAAATTAAATTCTTCGCATACGTTGATCAGTTGGGGATCAACCGGAATTTTTTCTTCATATAAATTACAACCGACACCACTTTGTTTGCACAGGTGCATAATCTCCGATGATAATCCATCAGAGATATCAATCATAGCCGTGGGTTTGAATTCTAATTTTTCAAATAATTCTTTCAGGTCTTTTCGGGCCTCTGGTTTGAGTTGGCGCTCAATTAAATACGTATACGGCTCCAAATCGGGTTGGTTGTTTGGATTCACTTGAAAGACTTGTTTTTCGCGCTCTAAGATTTGTAAGCCCATGTATGCGGCACCTATATCGCCCGACACTACTAATAAATCAGTTGCATTGGCACCATTTCGGTAAACAATATCTTCTGCATTAGCTGCACCTATTGCTGTAATACTAATAATCAATCCTTTTTGGGAAGACGTGGTATCGCCTCCAACGACTTCTACATCATAAACTTTAGAAGCCATAGTAATTCCGTCGAACAATTCTTCCAAGGCTTCTAAAGGGAAGCGATTTGAAACCGCAATAGATACCGTTATTTGTGTCGGTGTGGCGTTCATCGCACATATATCCGATATGTTGGCCACAACTGCTTTATAACCCAAATGGCGCAAGGGCATATAGGCCAAATCAAAATGAACACCTTCAATTAATAAATCGGTTGAAATGACCGCTTTTTTGGAACCAAAATCCAGAACAGCGCCATCATCACCAATACCTTTAAGGGTAGTATCTTTTTGAATGGTAAAGGATTTTGTTAAATGATCGATTAATCCAAATTCGCCCAATTGCGATATACTGGTTCTGGATTGGTCTTTGTTTTCTAACATGGATTATTTTTTTGCAAAGATAGGGTTAATGTGTCAATGAGGCAATGTGTCAATGAGACGATATGTCAATGAGTCAATTATTTATAGGCACATCAACACATTGGCTAATTGTCTAATTCCTTCAGCTTCTCATAAATCAAACTGGTTTCATAGCCTTTTCGTAGTAAAAAATCGACAAATTTTTTGCTTTTCTTGGGCCCTTTTCGTTCGGTACTGTTTTCCCAATTTTTTTCGGCTAGTGTATGAAAATTTGATAAATATGTTGTTTCAGGAAGTTCTTTTAGCGCAATTTCAATAATTTTAGATGAGATGTTTCTAAATTTCAATTCGTTGATGATTCTGTTTTTACCCCACAATTTGTAATTGTGTTTTCCACGAACAAAGCTTTGTGCAAATCGTTCTTCATTGATGTAATTTTGTTCGATGAGATGGGTTAATATGGCTTCTTTTTCGGAACTAGTAACTGCATACGTATAGAGTTTTTCTTCTACTTCTTTATAGCAGCGCTCTTGATACGCACAATAATATTCCATTTTTTTCTGAATTTCTTTCAAAACTAAGTGTATTGTATGACGTCTTCAAAAATAGAGAATAATATTTAGCTTTTGATGATGAATTCCTATCCCGAATCAATTTTAGCTATTTTTTTGTATTTTTGAACTTTATCAAACAATAACAATGGAAAATATAAAACAATACGTTCAAGCTAACAAAGAACGTTTTATTGATGAATTAATCGAATTATTAAAAATCCCTTCGGTAAGTGCCGATAGTGCCTATGCACATGATGTGGTTGCTACAGCCGAAGCGGTAAAAGCCAGTTTAGAGCAAGCAGGATGCGACTTTGTGGAATTGTGTGAAACACCTGGTTATCCTATTGTTTATGGCGAAAAAATAATTGATGTAGCTTTACCCACGGTATTGGTTTATGGGCATTATGATGTACAACCACCTGATCCAATGGAATTATGGACTTCTCCGCCATTTGAACCTGTCATCAAAACGACAGCCATTCATCCAGAAGGTGCAATTTTTGCCCGCGGAGCCTGTGACGACAAAGGACAAATGTACATGCATGTAAAAGCCTTTGAATACATGATTCAGAACAATTGTTTGCCTTGTAATGTAAAATTCATGATTGAAGGAGAAGAGGAAGTTGGGTCAAAAAGTTTGGGATGGTTTGTGGAACGCAACCAAGAAAAATTAGCCAACGATGTGATTTTGATTTCAGATACCGGCATGATTTCTAATACCCAACCTTCTATTACCACTGGCTTGAGAGGATTGAGTTATGTTGAGGTTGAGGTTACCGGCCCTAATAGGGATTTACATTCTGGTTTATATGGAGGGGCTGTTGCCAATCCAATTAATGTGTTGACCAAAATGATTGCCTCGTTACACGATGAAAACAATCACATCACCATTCCAGGATTTTATGATAAAGTAGAGGAACTTTCTGTTGCAGAAAGAGCCGAAATGGCCAAAGCACCTTTTTCTTTAGAAAAATACAAAGAAGCTCTAGCTATTGATGAAGTATATGGAGAAGCAGGCTATGTAACCAACGAACGAAATTCGATTCGTCCAACCTTGGATGTTAATGGTATTTGGGGCGGCTACACCGGCGAAGGTGCAAAAACAGTAATTGCAAGTAAAGCTTTTGCTAAAATTTCGATGCGCTTAGTGCCTAATCAGGATTGGGAAGAAATCACCGAATTGTTTAAAAATCATTTCGAAAGTATTGCGCCAAAATCAGTTAAAGTAAAAGTAACGCCACATCACGGAGGACAAGGATATGTTACGCCAATTGACAGCGTTGGGTATAGAGCAGCCAATAAGGCCTATACCGAAACGTTTGGCGTTCCAGCGATTCCGGTACGCTCTGGAGGAAGTATTCCAATCGTGGCATTGTTTGAAAAAGAATTGAAATCCAAAACCATATTGATGGGATTTGGTCTAGATAGTGATGCGATTCATTCGCCAAATGAGCATTTCGGAGTGTTCAATTATTTAAAAGGAATTGAAACTATTCCCTTGTTTTATAAGTATTTTACTGAAATGCATTCATAAAAACAAAATCCCGAAGTAATTCGGGATTTTTTATGTTAAGACGTTTGTAAAATATCGAGCAGGTGTTTTTTTGAGAATTCACGATCTTTTTGGAGTTGCGTTTTTAAAGCGTCTAATGAACTATATTTTTCCTCCGGACGAATAAATTCCAATAGTGTTATAGACAACACTTTGTTATATAAATCTTCGTTAAGATCAAAAAAATGGACCTCAATGGATCTTTCGTTTTCCCCTAATGTAGGATTGTGACCTATATTCATCATGCCGAAAATTCGGGTGTTGTTTAGCGAGCTAGACACAATATAAGCTCCTTTTTTTGGAATTAGTTTGTAGGGCTCCAATAGGGTTAAATTAGCTGTAGGAAAACCAAGAGTTCGGCCCAGTTGCTTTCCTTTTACCACTTTGCCAGAAAAAAAATAGTTGTATCCCAAATAGCGATTGGCGAGTTGAATGGATCCATTAGCAAGAGCTGAACGAATGTTTGTGGAACTCACCGCAATTTCGTTGATTTCTTCGGCGTTAATTTGCGCCACTTCAAAATGGTATTTTTTTCCAAATTCCATTAAATCGGTAATGTTAGCAGTTCTGTTTTCACCAAATCGATGATCGTAGCCAATAATTATTTTGTGAATTTTCAATTGGTCCACCAGTACTTTCTGTACAAAAGCCTCAGCACTTAATTTGGAAAAGGCAGCGTCAAAAGGATGGATGATTAAATGATCGATTCCGCTTTTTTCAAGTAACATTCTTTTTTCCTCCATCGAATTCAATAGTTGAAGGGAATGTTCTTGTTGCAATACCATTCTTGGGTGGGGAAAAAAAGTGAGCACAACACTTTCGTAGAGACCATTTTCTGTGGCTTCTCGAAGCTTTTTTAGAATCGATTGATGACCCAAATGAACACCGTCAAAAGTACCTAAGGTAACGATGGTTTTTTTAGTCGAGGAAAACTCAAAAATGGAATTAATTTTTTTCAAGATGTATTAAATATGCCTACAAAGATAATTTCTTAGCATTAGAAATGAAACGAATTTAAAAAAAATGATGAATAGTGAATAAGATCCTTTTTTTTTGATATTTTTGTTTATTAATCATAATTCTAACCAAAATGAAAAAAACTTTACTACTACTTGTTTTTTCTTTAGTCTTGAGCCAATTTGGTTTTTCGCAAACAGAAAAAGCATGGTCAAACTTTACAGGACAAGATGTTAAAGTTGCCCTTTCAGCACAAAGAGAATCTTTTCCCCAAGATTTTCAATTGCTGAATTTAGACTTAGCAATTTTAAAACAAACTTTATTAACTGCAACGGATCGTTTTGCTGAAAACAGCACAAATGTTATTATTACATTGCCAAATGCATCGGGTAAATTAGAGCGTTTTCGCGTGTATGAAGCCTCAAACTTCGCACCCGAGTTACAAGCACAATTTCCAGAAATACGTTCCTATGTAGGACATGGTCTTGATGATAAAACCGCCATTGTTCGATTAAGTCTTGATCCACGAGGTATTCAAACTATGGTTTTTAGAGCCAACACCGGTGCTGAATTTATGGAGCCTTATTCGGATAACGGTTTGGTATATGCAGTTTATAAATCGTCACGAAAAAAAGGGAAATTACCTTTTACATGTTCTACTCCTGAAGAAGTATTGGTGCATAATTTAACTACAGAACAAATTACTTCTCGTTCCAATAGTGGATCTTTATTAACATTTAGATTGGCTTTATCTTGTAATGGAGAATATGCTAATTATTTTGGGGCGACTAGTGCTGCTCAATCGGCTTTAGTATTGGCGCAGTTTAATGCTACAATGACACGAGTTAACGGTGTTTTTGAAAAAGATTTTGCGATTCACATGAACATTGTACCACAAACTACCAATGTAATATATTATGATGCAGCTACGGATCCTTACACTACGATGTCGAATTGGAATACGCAATTACAACAAGCTTTAAATACAACCCTTACAGGTGTAGGCTCATCAATTTCGGTAAACAATGCCGCTTATGATATCGGTCACATGTTTGGTTCTACAGGCGGTGGAGGAAATGCGGGATGTATAGGATGTGTTTGTGTTGATGGCGTTACTTCCGGAGCGGGATCCACAAAAGGAAGAGGGATTACTTCACCTGCAGACGGCGTTCCAATGGGGGACACGTTTGATATTGACTATGTAGTGCATGAAATGGGACATCAATTTGGTGCCAATCACACATTTTCGCACAATTCAGAAGGTGCTGGAGTTAATGTAGAAGTAGGAGGTGGTGTAACGATTATGGGATATGCGGGTATTACGAACTACAATACGCACATGAATTCGATTGATATTTTTCATGCGGTGAGTATTGCACAAGTACAAGCCAATATGGTAGGTAAAACCTGTCCAACAGTTACTGCAATCACACATAGTGCTCCAGTAGTTAGTGCGGGAGCTGATTATACAGTTCCATTGAGTACGCCTTTTGTACTTACGGGTTCTGCAACAGATGCAGGAGGAACGAGTTTAATGACCTATACTTGGGAACAAAATGATGATGCTGGTGCAAGTACTGGAGCTAGCAGCCCTGCGAGCGAAACGAAAACAGAGGGTCCTAATTTTGCTTGTTATACCGATGCATCTATTCCGGTAAGATATTTTCCTGTATTCAGTTCAATATTAAATGGAAGCACAACTACAGCGGGAGCATCAGTTACCGCAGAAGCATTAAGTTCTGTGGCTAGAACATTAAATTTTAGATTAACGGCTAGAGATAATGTAAACGGTCAAGGTCAAACAGGTTTTGATGATATGGTGGTTACAGTTGCCAATAAAACAGCCTTAACAATCACTGTTCCGGCTAATACGAGTTATCCGGTTGGGTCTTCTCAGACGGTAGTTTGGACGGGTGCAACAGGAGCAAACGGACATCAAACTATTGCTGGAGGTGCTAATGTAGATATTTCATTTTCGGCTGATAACGGAGTTACGTGGACCACTTTAGTAACAAATACTCCAAATGATGGCTCACAAGCCGTAACCTTACCTGCAGGTGTAGCTGCGCCATATTGTAGATTTATGGTAAAAGCCAATGCAAATATTTTCTTTAATGTTTCTAGTGCATTTGCGGTTGGAGATTATACGTATCAATCCCAAAATGTATGTACAGATTATCCGTTTACGTTAAATTCAGTGATTACGGAAAGTAGTGATAATTCTTATCCAGGCGTTTCGCTTACTATTCCGGATTCTTTTACAATTTCCGATGCAAACTTTTATGCGAATGTAACGCATCCAAGTATTGGACAAGTTAACATATTGATTAAAGCACCGTGGCAAACGGCATTGAATACAGCAATATGGTATAATAATGCTACTTGTACGGGAGCGAATATGAACAAATGGTTTGATACAACAGGTGCATCGGTAAATTGTGCGGCAACAAATGGAACACCTGCATTTTTACCCTATTCAGTAACAAATATTAATGGGTATAACGGAAACAACAGCGCTGGAGCTTGGTTACTTTATTTTAAAGATGCTGTTGTAGACTCAAATGTTACCGGTACCGTATTTAATTCCTTTACAATTCAATTGTGTCGTTCAGCTCTTGTTCCGGTTCTTGCAACAGAAAGTTATGAAATGAATGATTTAGCGATTTATCCGAACCCAAATAAAGGTAATTTTAATATTCAATTTACTTCTAGTACGGGGAATGAAATTAAAGTTGGTGTTCATGACATGAGAGGAAGAGAAATTTTCAATAAGACATATTCAAATAGTGTGTTGTTTAATGAAAATCTTCAATTGAACAATGTACAAACAGGAATTTATTTTGTTACGATTCAAGACGGATCCAACAGAGTAACTAAGAAAATAGTTATTGAGTAACTAATAATAAAATAATTTTCTAAAAAAAAGGGGTAATACTATTACCCCTTTTTTTTATTTGTTGAAATAAAAAATAGTATAAAATTACTATATTTGTTTATTAATCATAATTCTAACCAAAATGAAAAAAACTTTACTACTACTTGTTTTTTCTTTAGTCTTGAGCCAATTTGGTTTTTCGCAAACAGAAAAAGCATGGTCAAACTTTACAGGACAAGATGTTAAAGTTGCCCTTTCAGCACAAAGAGAATCTTTTCCCCAAGATTTTCAATTGCTGAATTTAGACTTAGCAATTTTAAAACAAACTTTATTAACTGCAACGGATCGTTTTGCTGAAAACAGCACAAATGTTATTATTACATTGCCAAATGCATCGGGTAAATTAGAGCGTTTTCGCGTGTATGAAGCCTCAAACTTCGCACCCGAGTTACAAGCACAATTTCCAGAAATACGTTCCTATGTAGGACATGGTCTTGATGATAAAACCGCCATTGTTCGATTAAGTCTTGATCCACGAGGTATTCAAACTATGGTTTTTAGAGCCAACACCGGTGCTGAATTTATGGAGCCTTATTCGGATAACGGTTTGGTATATGCAGTTTATAAATCGTCACGAAAAAAAGGGAAATTACCTTTTACATGTTCTACTCCTGAAGAAGTATTGGTGCATAATTTAACTACAGAACAAATTACTTCTCGTTCCAATAGTGGATCTTTATTAACATTTAGATTGGCTTTATCTTGTAATGGAGAATATGCTAATTATTTTGGGGCGACTAGTGCTGCTCAATCGGCTTTAGTATTGGCGCAGTTTAATGCTACAATGACACGAGTTAACGGTGTTTTTGAAAAAGATTTTGCGATTCACATGAACATTGTACCACAAACTACCAATGTAATATATTATGATGCAGCTACGGATCCTTACACTACGATGTCGAATTGGAATACGCAATTACAACAAGCTTTAAATACAACCCTTACAGGTGTAGGCTCATCAATTTCGGTAAACAATGCCGCTTATGATATCGGTCACATGTTTGGTTCTACAGGCGGTGGAGGAAATGCGGGATGTATAGGATGTGTTTGTGTTGATGGCGTTACTTCCGGAGCGGGATCCACAAAAGGAAGAGGGATTACTTCACCTGCAGACGGCGTTCCAATGGGGGACACGTTTGATATTGACTATGTAGTGCATGAAATGGGACATCAATTTGGTGCCAATCACACATTTTCGCACAATTCAGAAGGTGCTGGAGTTAATGTAGAAGTAGGAGGTGGTGTAACGATTATGGGATATGCGGGTATTACGAACTACAATACGCACATGAATTCGATTGATATTTTTCATGCGGTGAGTATTGCACAAGTACAAGCCAATATGGTAGGTAAAACCTGTCCAACAGTTACTGCAATCACACATAGTGCTCCAGTAGTTAGTGCGGGAGCTGATTATACAGTTCCATTGAGTACGCCTTTTGTACTTACGGGTTCTGCAACAGATGCAGGAGGAACGAGTTTAATGACCTATACTTGGGAACAAAATGATGATGCTGGTGCAAGTACTGGAGCTAGCAGCCCTGCGAGCGAAACGAAAACAGAGGGTCCTAATTTTGCTTGTTATACCGATGCATCTATTCCGGTAAGATATTTTCCTGTATTCAGTTCAATATTAAATGGAAGCACAACTACAGCGGGAGCATCAGTTACCGCAGAAGCATTAAGTTCTGTGGCTAGAACATTAAATTTTAGATTAACGGCTAGAGATAATGTAAACGGTCAAGGTCAAACAGGTTTTGATGATATGGTGGTTACAGTTGCCAATAAAACAGCCTTAACAATCACTGTTCCGGCTAATACGAGTTATCCGGTTGGGTCTTCTCAGACGGTAGTTTGGACGGGTGCAACAGGAGCAAACGGACATCAAACTATTGCTGGAGGTGCTAATGTAGATATTTCATTTTCGGCTGATAACGGAGTTACGTGGACCACTTTAGTAACAAATACTCCAAATGATGGCTCACAAGCCGTAACCTTACCTGCAGGTGTAGCTGCTCCATTTTGTAGATTTATGGTAAAAGCAAACGCTAACATTTTCTTTAATGTTTCTCCAGTTTTTTCTGTAGGATATTCGGTTACAAATACATGTAATACCTATAGCGGAACAGCAATGCCAATAATCACCGCTTCAGGGTTCCCAGCGAATCAAATAGGAACAGTTAATGTACCGATGACCGGCAATATTAGTTCAATAGCAGTATTTAATAATATTACACATTCATATTTATCCGATGTTATCACAGACATCAGTAGTCCTACCAATCCAAATACATATGTTAAAGCGTATAATCGTTTTTGTGGAAATACTAACGGTTCATTAAATTTAAAAATGACTACATCAAGTGGTACCTTAGATTGTGGAGCTGGTGCTGCAACGCAACAAACAGTTGCTTCTGGTGAAAGTTTTACCGTTTTTAATGGTCAAAATCCACAAGGAAACTGGAATTTAAGAGCATATGATACTTTTAATGGCGATGATGGTACATTGAATTCATGGGCAATTGAAATTTGTACACAAGCCATAACATTGACATCGGAAGATTTTACAATCAATGATTTAGCGATTTATCCAAATCCTAATAACGGAAATTTCAATGTTCAATTTACTTCAAATTCAAGCAATGAAATAAATGTAGGTGTTCACGATATGCGAGGAAGAGAAATTTTCACTAAAACGTATACAAACAATGGTTTGTTTAATGAAAACCTTCAATTGAACAATGTACAAACGGGAATTTATATGGTTACCATTCAAGATGGTTCTAGTAAAGTGACCAAGAAGATTGTAGTTGAATAATTCAAACAATTTATACTACTAAAAAGGGGAAGCATTTGCTTCCCCTTTTTTATTTTCCATTGTATTGATTCATAGTGTTGTTTAATCCGGCTAAAGCAAAAGATTTTACGATTTCGGCACTTAAGTTGAGGCGTTCTTTCAGTTGTTCTTTTTCGGTATCGTCCCATTCGCCCAAAACATAATCGACTTGTTTGCCTTTTTTAAAGGCGTCACTAATCCCGAATCGGAAACGTGGATATTCCGTTGAGTTTAGCAATAATTGTATGTTTTTTAAACCGTTGTGTCCGCCATCGCTTCCTTTGGTTTTGATGCGGATAGTGCCAAAGGCTAAATTCAAATCGTCGGTGATGACCAAAAGATTTTCTTTTTCAATCTTTTCTTTTTCTAACCAATATTTCACAGCTTTACCGCTTAAGTTCATATAGGTGTTTGGCTTCAGTAAGAGCAATGTTCTGCCTTTTATTTTGAGTTCTGCAACATCACCTAGCTTCTGGGTTTGAAAAGAAATCCCTTCTGAATTAGCAACATAATCTAATATTTTAAAACCAATATTGTGTCTTGTATTTGCATATTCTGAGCCAATGTTTCCAAGCCCAACAATTAGGAATTTCTTCATAGGAATGTTTTCTTCAGTTGTTTTTTTTTAAATATGTTTTTAAACCAATTCATCTTGTAAAAGTAGTATAAAGTTTAGAAACTTTAAAGCATAAAAAAAGCACCAGTAAACTGATGCTTTTTTGTATAGATGAAAAGAAATTATTTTTTCTTTTTTGCTCCTTTTTCTGCTTTTGCTGCTTCTTGAGCTGCTTTCATTGCCGCACGAGAAATTCTCACTTGACAAACCACAGTATTATCTGGGTGCATTAATTTGAAATTGTTTGTTTCTAATTTAGTTACATACAATTTGTTACCCATTTCTAATTCAGAGATACTAGCTTCTACAAAGTCAGGTAAGTTTTTAGGTAACGCTTTAACTTTTAAACGACGTTGGTTTAAACGTAAAACACCTCCTAATAATACCCCTGGAGACGTTCCAGTAATTTTAACAGGTACTTCCATAACGATTTCTTTATCGTCGCTTAATTGGAAGAAGTCGATGTGTAAAATTTTGTCAGAAACTGGGTGAAACTGAATGTCTTGCATGATTACATTATAAGACGTTCCGTTTAACTCAACTACAACTGTGTGTGCGTTTGGAGTGTAAACCAAATCTTTAAATGCTCTTTCGTCTGCAACAAAATGAACTGGCTGATTTCCTCCGTAGATAACGCAAGGAACCATTCCAGCATCACGTACGGCTTTCGTTGCCTTTTTGCCTACGTTTTCTCTTTCTGATCCTTTAATCGTAATTGATTTCATTGTAAAATATATATAATTAATAAATACGTATTGAAGTGGTTCTTGATTACATCAAAAATTTACCACTAATAGATGTGTTGTTTTGTACCATATGCATTACTTCTGCAAACAACGGCGCACAACTCACCAATTTTATTTTTTTGGATTCTTTCTTTAACGGAATAGAATCGGTAACAATTAATTCTAATAATTTAGAATTCTCTATTTTTTCGTAGGCTTCCCCAGATAATATCGGATGCGTACAAATTGCTCTTACACTTAAGGCCCCTTTTTCCATCATAACATCAGCCGCTTTGGCTAAGGTTCCTCCGGTATCGATCATGTCATCTACTAAAATAACATTACGTCCTTTTACATCGCCAATCAACTCCATTGTATCAATTACATTGGCTTTTTTTCTTTGCTTGTAACACACCACCACGTCTGATTCTAAAAATTTAGAATAAGCATATGCTCTTTTAGAACCTCCCATATCCGGTGATGCGATGGTTAAATTTTCTAAATTTAAACTTCTCACATAGGGTAAAAAGATAGTCGAAGCAAACAAGTGGTCTACTGGTTTTTCAAAAAACCCTTGAATTTGATCAGCATGTAAATCCATGGTCATGATTCGGGTAGCACCAGCAGTTTCTAACAATTTAGCTACTAATTTAGCTCCAATCGGCACTCTTGGCTTATCTTTTCGGTCTTGTCTTGCCCATCCAAAATATGGAATCACTGCGGTAATATGTCTAGCCGATGCTCTTTTCGCAGCATCAATCATCAATAATAATTCCATTAAATTGTCGGCACTAGGAAATGTAGAGCAAACAAGGAATACGCGCAATCCTCTTATGGATTCTTCAAAAGAAGGCTGAAACTCGCCATCACTATAAGTTGAGAACGTAACTTTACCCAATTGAGCGCCATACTTTTCAGCAATTTGCTCCGCTAGGTACACACTTTGAGAACATGCAAAAATTTTTGCGTCCGGTTCTTGATACAGCATGTTAATTTATTGTTTAGTAGTTAGTTAGTGTTGTGTCGTGTTAACGAGGTGCAAATTTAGAAATAAAATTGAACTCTGAAAGGATATTTTTAACTATTTTTTTATGAATTGCAGAAATATTTTTTACATTTGCACCCACTTATTGATCCAAATGATCCATTTTCCATGCCCGGATGGCGGAATTGGTAGACGCGCACGACTCAAACTCGTGTACTTAGGTGTGTGGGTTCGATTCCCACTCCGGGTACTGACTAGAACCAAAAGACCTCTAAAGAAATTTAGAGGTTTTTTATTTAAAGAGCGTTAGGATTTTATCTAACTCTTCATGCAGGCTGTTAGATATTTCCTTTTATATGTACTGACTAGAACCAAAAGACCTCTAAAGAAATTTTAGCCGTTTTTTTGTTTTTATCAACACATTAGTGATTTTTTTAAAAAGGTGTGGAGTAGAATGAATAACAAATTCGGAGTTACTCATTATGGAGTAGTAATGATTTTTTTAGCAAATCATCAAGTAATTTAGTGGTAAATATCCGCGCACCTTTGTCATTTAAATGACCACAAGAAGAGAAGTATTGATCTCCCTCTACGATATGTTCATATTCTTTTATTTCGGGATACAAAGCTTTGACTTTTTTAAAGTAGTCCATTCCTTTTACATTGGAACACATAGGTGTGGTTACTGCGATTAAATGAATAGAATTAGCTTTGCATATTTGTTTAATTTCTTCGAAATAACGGTTACGCAAAGGCTTTAAATTTTCAATATTATTTTTCATATTGGCATTGGGATTATGCCCTAAAGGATAATAACCTTGATGCTGCAACACATTCGTAGGTTCGTTAACTAATGTTTTATACCAAGCTCGAAATCCGATTTTTTCATCAAATTTGAGGTAACGATAAAAGGGCACATAATATAATTCCATAAAATCAGCTTCCTTTTTAAAATGATTTGTAATCGTTTTAGATTGGTGCATGAACGGCATAAAACGTCCAAAAGTACCATCATCTCGTTTTTCGTTCGACAAATTTAAATCGGCTTCCACAATAACGTTTTTTATTTTCCAGCCGCGTTCTACCATTAATTTCAACAGTAATGACGTTTCAAACAAATGCGAACCGCTCATTCCATAATTAAAGGTTTTTAGTCCTTCTTTTTCAAACAATTCCGTCACAAAATGATTATTGGCTCTTGATGTTCCTAAAATAATAACATCATAGTTTTGAGGTTTTGAATGGATAACACTTTCTACTTTATTTCGTGTTTCAGATTGACAAAAAACAGTGGTGTAAACAAAATCCAACGCAAAAGCAGAAAGCAAAAGCATTAGCAAAATTTTTCCGATAAAGACAAAAAATGGTTTCATTAGAATTGGAAATAAATAAATTCTTTATAATCGGAATACACTCCTAAAGCCATTAACGCCATAAGGGCTAATGTTACTTTTATCCAACTTGCTTTCCCCGACAAAGGTTCTACTTTTGAGCGATTGAACCATTCTACCATGACAAACACCAGTACTAAAAGTAGTAGTTCCAAGTTATATCGTTGATTGCTCAAATACTGCAAATCAAAATGACAATCGGATGCCATTTTTTGGACATACCCTATTGCTGCTGAAATGGAATTAGCTCTAAAGAAAATCCAAGCCACAGTGGTTAATGCAAATGTTCCTAAAATATTTAAAAAGGTTTTTACACTACTTATGTTCCAATTCATTTCGATTTCGCCCATGTTGGAACGATTCTTATTTTGTAATAACAAGGGCAAGAAGTAAATCGCATTCAATAATCCCCAAATAATAAACGTCCAGTTGGCTCCATGCCAAAAGCCACTGACCAAGAAGATAACGAATGTGTTTCTCACTTTCATCCACATACCCCCTTGACTTCCGCCTAAGGGGATATACAAATAATCGCGAAACCAAGACGATAAGGAAATGTGCCAACGACGCCAAAACTCAGCAATATCTCTCGAAAAATAGGGATAATTGAAATTTTTCAACAAATCGATTCCAAATAATTTTGAAGTTCCTAAAGCAATATCAGAATATCCTGAAAAATCGCCATAAATTTGAAATGCAAAGTAAACGGCTCCCAAAATTAATGACAACGAATTCATGGATTCATAATGATCAAAAACAGCATTCGCATACGTAGCACAACTATCTGCAATAACCACTTTTTTGACCAATCCCCAAATGATTTGATAAATACCTTCTTTGGCTTTTTCAAAATTAAAAATGCGTCTGATTTTTACTTGTGGTAATAAATGGGTAGCTCTTTCAATTGGACCCGCCACTAAAAGCGGAAAGTAACTTACAAATAATGAATAGTCCACAAAATTACGTTCGGCGTTGATTCTTTTATAATATATATCAATAACATATGACAAACCATGAAAGGTATAAAAGGATATACCAACCGGCAGAATCAATTTCAATAATACCGGATTCGTTTGAAAACCGAAACCGTTTAACAAATCAGCAAAAGATTGCGCAAAAAAATCATAATATTTGAAAACACCTAAAAACCCTAAGTTAACTCCAATAGTCAACCACAACCACAACATTCGTTTTTTTTGGGTCGTAGTATTTTCCATCATGATGGCACTAAAGTAATCGAGCAAAGTGGAAAACACCAATAAAAACAAGAAACGCCAATCCCAACAAGAATAAAAATAATAACTCGCTACAATCAATACAGCATTTTGTGTGGTTTTGTTTTTATTAAAAACGAACCAATACAGTGCAAATACGATGGGTAAAAAAAGAGCAAAAGATAAGGAGTTGAAAAACATTTAACTGTCTCTAAATTGTTTTGATGTTTGAGTTGTCAAATATCGGGTATTTCTTTGAATTGAGAAACGAATTATTGCATTAGCGGTCGTACTTTTCATTATTTCAATACGTTTTTAGTAACCGTTCCCGAAGCAATCCAAGAGGAAAGCAATCCTAAGAGCACAATAGTTGTTACTACTATGGCTACATTTTCCCATTCAAATAAAACCGGATAAGGCATAGATGCGGTAATCATAATTACCGAAAAGTGTTGTTGCGCTAAAATGAGGAGCACAGCCAATGCCAATCCAACACAGAGGCCAAAAAAGGTGATGAGCAAGCCTTGTGCAAAAAAGATACCTCGAATGCCTTTAGGGGTTAATCCAATGTGCAATAAGGTTTTTAAATGATCTCTTTTATCAATGATGATCATTACGATAGCGCCAGCCAAACAAAACAGAGTAAGA
>DALYCS010000003.1:0-29796 GCA_031973615.1 Flavobacterium sp.
CTGAAGTAATAGATCCTTTTTTAGTTGAAGTAATACGCTCTTGCATCGCACCCATTTCTGTTGCTAATGTTGGTTGGTATCCCACCGCAGATGGCATACGACCTAATAAAGCCGATACTTCAGAACCTGCTTGCGTGAAACGGAAGATATTATCAACGAAGAACAATACATCTTTCCCTTGGTCAGAACCAGCACCATCACGGAAATATTCTGCGATAGATAATCCTGAAAGTGCTACACGAGCACGAGCTCCAGGTGGCTCATTCATTTGTCCGAAAACGAAAGTAGCTTTTGACTCTCTCATTCCTGGCATATCAACTTTAGATAAATCCCATCCTCCATTTTCCATAGAGTGCATAAATTCATCACCATATTTTATAATTCCTGACTCCAACATCTCACGAAGTAAGTCATTCCCTTCACGTGTTCTCTCTCCTACTCCTGCAAATACTGATAAACCACCGTGACCTTTTGCAATATTATTAATCAACTCCTGAATTAATACGGTTTTACCTACTCCGGCACCACCAAATAATCCAATTTTACCCCCTTTTGCATAAGGCTCAATCAAGTCGATTACTTTAATACCCGTAAATAAAACTTCAGAAGAAGTTGATAAGTCTTCAAATTTTGGTGCTGTTCTGTGAATTGGTAAACCGTTTGCACCAGCTTTTGGTAAATCACCTAAACCATCGATTGCATCACCAATTACATTAAATAAACGACCAAAAACGTCTGCTCCAATTGGCATCTGAATTGGCGCACCAGTAGCAACTACTTCTACACCTCTTGCCAAACCATCTGTTGAGTCCATAGAAATGGTACGCACAGTGTTTTCACCAATGTGAGATTGAACTTCTAGTACTAATAAAGTACCGTCTTTTTTAGTGATTTCTAATGAATCATAAATTTTAGGCAATTCAGTATTTGCGTCATTAAACACGACGTCAACAACTGGCCCGATAATTTGTGCAACTTTTCCTGTGATTCTAGACATTGCTTATGTATTTATTTAATAGCTAATTAATGTTGGAAAAATGATGTATTTTTCCGAGTGCAAAGATAGTTTTTTTAGATGCAATTATGCAATATATTTTTTGACTTTTTTATAAGAAAAAAGCGAAATTGGAAAATTTCGCTTTTAATATGTTATTCTACGGTTACCGATTTTGCTAAATTTCTGGGTTGATCTACATTACAACCTCTAAAAACGGCAATATGATAAGACAACAGTTGAAGGGGTATCGTGGTTAACAACGGTGTAAATGGCTCATTGGTTTCCGGTATTTCAATTACGTGATCGGCCAAGGCTTTAACTTGTGTATCGCCTTTAGTTACTACGGCGATAATTTTACCACTTCTCGATTTGATTTCTTGAATATTACTGACCACTTTATCATAATGTCCTTTGTTTGGAGCAATTACAATGACTGGCATGTGTTCATCAATTAAAGCGATCGGGCCATGTTTCATTTCTGCCGCTGGATAGCCTTCTGCGTGAATGTACGAAATCTCTTTTAATTTCAAGGCTCCTTCTAAGGCAACCGGAAAATTATAGCCTCTTCCCAAATACAAACAGTTCGTTGCGTCTTTATAAATTTCAGCAATTTGTTTGGCCACATCATTCGTCAATAAAGCCTCCTGTACTTTTTCCGGTATCAATTCTAATTCCAACAAATAGCGTTGGTAATCCGAGTTATTCATCGTTCCTTTCGCTTTGGCCAAACGAAGTGCCAACAAGGTAAGAATAGTGATTTGAGTAGTAAATGCTTTGGTAGAAGCTACTCCAATTTCTGGCCCCGCATGGGTGTAAGCTCCGGCGTGCGTTTCCCGAGAAATAGAAGAGCCTACTACGTTACAAACACCAAATACAAAAGCTCCGTTCTCTTTGGCTAATTTAATAGCCGCCAATGTATCCGCTGTTTCTCCAGATTGTGAAATAGCAATAACTACATCATCGTTGTTGATGATGGGGTTGCGGTATCTGAATTCGGAAGCATATTCTACTTCAACAGGTATTCTTGAAAATTCTTCAATGATGTATTCGGCAACTAAACCAGCATGCCATGAAGTACCACATGCAACAATAAGAATACGTTTCGCATTTAAGAATTTTTCAATATTGTCTTCAACACCCAACATTTGGATGATGCCTTTGTTAGCCAAAAGTCTTCCTCTGTAGGTGTCTTTAATTACATTAGGCTGTTCGTAGATTTCTTTCATCATGAAATGATCATACCCACCTTTTTCAATTTGTTCTAAGTTCAATTGAAGCTCTTGGATGTAAGGATCTACTAATGAATCGTCTTTAATTTTTCTAACTTTTAAAGGCTTGTGTAATCGCACAATTGCCATTTCTTCGTCTTCAAGATAAATCGCATTTGACGTATATTCTATAAAAGGAGTTGCATCAGAAGCAATAAAAAATTCATCTTCTCCAATACCGATAGCTAACGGACTTCCCAAACGAGCAACAATGATTTCATCAGGTTTATCAACATCAATTACAGCTATAGCATAGGCGCCAATTACCTGGTTTAAAGCAACTTGAACCGCTTTTCCTAATTTGCAATTTTCTTTTTTCTTAACTTCTTCTATTAAATTAACCAATACTTCTGTATCGGTATCCGATTTGAAAGTATAGCCTCGTTTAATTAATTCTTGCTTTAATGGTTCATAATTTTCAATGATCCCATTGTGTATGATAACCAATTTTCCTGAATTGGAAAAATGAGGGTGCGAATTGACATCGTTTGGAACACCATGAGTAGCCCAACGCGTGTGCCCCATTCCAATTTTCCCAAAAAGTGTTTGTTCTTTTTCGGCTTTAGCTTCTAAGTCAGAAACTTTTCCTTTGGTTTTAGATAGTTTTAAGGCATTGCCATCATACAATACAATTCCGGCACTGTCATAACCTCTATATTCTAATCGGTGTAATCCTTTAATGATTACGGGATAAGCGTCTCTATGACCTATATAAGCTACAATTCCACACATATATTATTCGTTAGGTTTGGTAAAATATATTTCTAATTTTAATTTTTTTGCCACATTGGCATCACTTGCTGGAATATTCGTTCCATACAATACGGTTCCTAAAGGACTCATTACTGTCGAAACCGGAATAAACGGCACTTGACTCGTTCCAATTGTTATTGGGTTCGCAGGATTGATGTATGCATTTGCAGGTGAGTTAATGTCTTCAATTACAGCAACTCCTAAACGTACGTTATCATCATAATCCGTGTTTTCATTTTTGATCAATTGGCGAATATATTCAGTCAATCGCACTTTATATTTAATTCCTTTTTTATTCCCATTTGCATCGGCAACTGTTTCTCTTTCTATGATTCCTCCAAACGAACTTTTGTTCTTCTTAGGGTTGGAAGCATTGGAATTGTCTGCATAATAATCTAAAATAGGTTTGTGGTTTGTCGCGTCAAAAACATAAATACGCTCAGGCTCAATTTGTGTAGCCCCTGCCATTGGTGTTTGATCAACAAAGAAAATAAGATTTGCTTCGTTCACCAACCAGTTGTTCCGTTTCATATTGATTCGCAATTGATCCAATTCATCTGGCACACCATTTCCATTTGGATCGGGCACTAGAATGTCGTTTATTACTTTATTGACATCAGGTCCAAACACATCAACAAATGCCACCGAACCATTTCCTCCTTTAAGATACAAACGGTCGTCGCCATTTACTTCATCTGCAGCAGCTAATTTTGCTTGATAAGCGGCAGATCGAGTGTGCTCCACAAAATTAATACAATTTGCTTTTTTACTACTCGTAGACTTGTACCCCATTTGTAAGCTCAACGTTCTTCTCGTTTTGGGCGGATTTGGAACTTCTGTTGTGGGTGCTAAAGTAGCTGCCTTAAAAATAATTTTAAACTCCGCAGTAGAAAAATCTAACATGGCAAGCGCTCCTTGATCGGGCGAAATGGCCTCCACTTCAAACAACAATCCTCTGAAATATTCTTTAAAAATATTGTTGTTAAATAAGGCTCCAGAGGCTGCACCGTCTAATATTTTTTGTTGGAAAAAACTATTTTTTAAATCGAGCCAAATGCCGGGCAACTTGCGTTCTTTAATGACACGAAGTGTTACATCGGTTTGATCGGCTAAAACTGTTCCGCTTGCATTAACATACTGCCCGCTTCCATCTGTTTTATATATATAGATTTCTTTATTACTGATGACAAACTCTTCATTTTGAGACACTTTAGAACTGTTATTCAACAACTCGGTTCCTTTGTAAGCATCAACTAAAGATTTTTCATTGGTATAGTATTTTTGAGCACTTTCAAAATCGGTATTCGGATCAAAATCTCTTAAAAAATAACCGTTTTCGTATACATGTAGTTTAAATTTTGCTGTTTCATTATATCCATAAACCGAATCCAAATCGTAGATCTTTTCACCGGCTTCCGTGGAAGATTTTAATTTACTAAAATACGGAACATACAAATAAACTGAATCTATCACAGGCTGGTACCCAATCGTAGGATTTGCCGTAGAAAGTTCAACTTGAGAAACAAATTGAGCTTTAGTGGTACCAAAATAAGGGTCTTTATAAATTCCTAAAGCATTGATAGGTAAATTATTAGACTGAACTGGCCCCGTTGCTTTTGTATACGCTTTAATGTTGCCAACTTCATATTTTTCGAGAGCAAAATGGTGATCATCGACTAAGTCAGAACCCATAGAATTGAAATCTTTATCACAAGATATCAAACCAAATAAACCAACACATAATGCAATCCCTTTTATTAAACTATTCTTCATATTATAATACTTGATTCTTAATGAATAAAGGATAGGTTTCCTTCATACTTTCTTTAGACCCGAAAGGTAAAAAAGGTTTGTTTGAACTTTCTATAAATTTTGTTAAAGTTGGAGAAAGCGCTTCAGAACCCGAAACTACTGCATCTGAATGCAATACAGAAAGCTTCATTAGGTTTTCATAATTTGGTTTTTCTATTACCCCAACGGCATCTTTTTCGATGGCATCAAACAAAACTTTATCCAATAAATTGGCGTCCAATTCGCCCTCAAAACCATGTTCATATACCGAAGTAACGATTTTAGTTTCAGCAAAAATGCCTTCGTCCTTATAATAATGTTTCAGGTAAACGGGCAATAAGGCGGCCATCCATCCGTGCACGTGAATGACATCGGGTACCCAATTTAATTTTTTAACCGTTTCAACTACTCCTTTTGCAAAGAAAATAGCGCGCTCGTCATTATCAGGATATAATACGCCTTCTTCGTCTGAAAAAGTAGCTTTTCGTTTAAAATATTCATCATTATCAATAAAATAAACCTGTATTCTTTCTTTTGGAATTGAGGCCACTTTAATAATAAGAGGCATGTCCATATCGTTTACCACTAAATTCATTCCGGATAAACGAATTACTTCATGCAATTGATGTCTCCTTTCGTTAATATTACCATATCTAGGCATAAAAATTCGTATTTGCCCTCCCAAATCATTAATCATTTTTGGCATTTCATACGATTGTAACGACACTTCGTTCTCCGCTAAATAAGGCACCACTTCAGATGATACATACAATATCCTCTTGTCTTCCATAATGTATTCTTGTTAATTATTGTTTTAAAAAACCTTGCAAAATTACAAAATTTTATGGATTTATGCACTAAAATAGTAAGTTTGCATCAGAATTAACCCGAATTAAAATGCTCATTTTTAATAAAAAGTCAGAATTAAGTGCTTTTTTAAGCCCCTTCGTCGATTTGCATAAGTCAATTGGATTTGTGCCTACTATGGGTGCACTGCATCAAGGCCATTTGTCTTTACTTGAAAAATCGCTGGCAGAAAATGACATTACCGTAATGAGTATTTTTGTGAATCCTACACAATTTAACAACGCAGAAGACCTGGATAAATACCCACGAACGCTAGAAGAAGATATCAAAAAAATGAGCCAATTAAGCCATTCTATTTTAGTATATGCTCCAGCAATTGAGGATATTTATGAAGGAAATACCGTATCGGAATCATTTGAGTATGATGGTTTGGAACACCAAATGGAAGGACAGCACCGTCCGGGCCATTTTGACGGAGTTGGAACAATTGTAAAACGCTTGTTTGAAATTGTAAAACCGACAACGGCCTATTTTGGCGAAAAAGACTTTCAGCAATTGCAAATTGTAAAAAAATTAGTGGACAAAAAGGCACTGCCTGTAGACATAATAGGTTGTCCGATCTACCGTGAAAAAAGTGGCCTAGCCATGAGCTCCCGAAACGAACGTCTTTCTGATAGGGCAAGAGATAAAGCGGCGATCATTTTCGAAATTTTACAGCATGCAAAAACAACTTTCGCACAAAAATCCATTGCAGATACTATTGCCTTTGTGAAAAACGAATTTGAAAAGCATCCCGAATTTGAATTAGAATATTTTGAAATAGCAGATGAAGCTACCTTATTATCAGCTGATACAAAAGTTTCTTCTCAAAAATACCGCGGATTTATTGCCGTTTTCATTGAGAAAATTCGATTAATTGATAATATTTCACTAAATTAATTACCTTTGCCCCATGCAAATTCAAGTAGTAAAATCGAAAATTCATAGAGTAACGGTTACCGGTGCCGATTTGAATTATATTGGAAGTATCACCATAGACGAAGCGCTAATGGAAGCGTCAAACATCATTGAAGGTGAAAAAGTACAAATCGTTAACATTAATAATGGAGAACGCCTCGAAACGTATGCCATCAAAGGACCCAGAAATTCGGGCGAAATTACGTTGAACGGACCGGCTGCTCGAAAAGTACACCGTGGCGATATTGTGATCATTATTTCTTATGGAATTTTGGACTTTGAAGCCGCTAAAAATTTTAAACCTACTCTCGTTTTTCCAAACGAAAAAGACAACTCGTTGACCTAATTTGAAAGCGTTACTACGTAAATTTTTAAGCTTAATTGTTCCTCTAATCATTGGAATTGGAATCATTTATTATCAATTTACAACGCTAACTCCAACCGAACTCAACAACATAAAATTAAGCTTCTTAAAAGCCGATTATTTTTATATTTACCTATCACTCGTGGTATCTCTTGTGGGCTATTGGTCCAGGGCTTACCGCTGGAAATTTGCTCTAAAACACTTGGGTTATCAAACCAAATTTCACAACGATTTCATGACGGTTTGTGTATCCTATTTGGTGAATTTAACCCTTCCCAGATCGGGTGAAATAACCAGAGCCGCCTTGTTAAAAAAATATGAAAAAGTGCCTTTCGACAAAGCCTTTGGCACTGTAGTAGCCGAACGAATGGTGGATGTACTAATTTTTTTACTGTTCATCGCCATTGGATTGGTCTCGCAATTTGATACGATGTATGCTTTTTTACTGGAAAAAAATCTAAAATTTGAAACCTTGTTGTGGGTTTCCTTATCAGGATTGATGCTTTTTGTTCTGTTTGTTTTCGTGTGGATTTATGCCGAATGGAAAATCATTCTAAATCTGAAACAAAAATTATCAGGCTTGATTGAAGGCATGCTGAGTATCGTAAAAATGAAAAATAAATGGCACTATCTTTTTCATTCGTTTTTAATTTGGTTCTCTTATTTAATCATGTTTTATATCACAATTTTTGCGTTGCCAGAAACAACTCAAATTTCCTTTGATGTGGTACTCATGGGATTTATTTTTGGCACGTTGGCAGTAGGATTTACCAACGGTGGTTTGGGAGCCTATCCCTTAGCCATTGCAATGATATTTTCGCTGTATGGCATATCCAATGATATTGGTGTAGCTTTTGGCTGGTTAATTTGGACCTCACAAACGCTATTAACCATCCTATTAGGACTGTTGTCTTATTTACTTTTACCCGTGGTCAATAAGAAATAAATTAGTAAATTGCTGCCTAATCTATAAGTAGACGCTACAAAGTATCCATGAGTAAAGTAAAAACCGCTTTTTTTTGCCAAAATTGTGGCACCCAATATTCCAAATGGCAAGGACAATGTAATGCTTGTAAAGAATGGAATACCATTGTAGAAGAATTGGTGCAAAAAGAAGAAAAAGCAGCTTGGAAAACTACCTCAGCCACTTCAAAAGCAGCCACCAAACCTTTACTAATTAAAGAAATTGATACGGCTCAAGAAATCCGAATGAACACCACCGATAACGAATTGAATCGGGTTTTAGGTGGCGGATTGGTTCCGGGTTCACTAACACTATTAGGCGGTGAACCAGGCATTGGAAAAAGTACGTTGTTGTTGCAAATTGCCTTAAAATTACCTTATAAAACGCTTTACGTTTCGGGTGAAGAAAGCCAAAAACAGATAAAAATGCGTGCCGAGCGTATCACCTCAACAGGCGATAATTGCTACATTTTAACCGAAACCAAAACCCAAAATATCTTCCGACAAATATTGGAAATTGAACCCGATATTGTGATTATCGATTCGATTCAAACCTTACATACCGATTATATTGAGTCGTCTGCCGGAAGTATTTCTCAAATTAGAGAATGCACGGCTGAGTTGATTAAATATGCCAAAGAATCCAATGTGCCTGTTTTGTTAATTGGACACATTACCAAAGACGGCACCATTGCCGGACCCAAGATTTTGGAACACATGGTCGATACCGTTTTACAATTTGAAGGCGATCGAAATCACGTGTATCGTATTTTACGTTCGTTGAAAAACCGTTTTGGTTCTACTGCCGAATTAGGGATTTACGAAATGCAAGGTTCAGGCTTACGCGAAGTGGACAATCCCTCTGAAATTTTAATATCGCATAAAGACGAACAACTTTCAGGAACGGCGATTGCCACGACTTTAGAAGGCATGCGCCCGTTGATGATTGAAATTCAAGCGTTAGTAAGTACGGCAGTTTATGGAACGCCGCAACGCAGCACCACTGGTTACAACGCCAAACGATTGAACATGATTTTAGCCGTTTTAGAAAAACGTGCTGGTTTTAGATTAGGCACCAAAGACGTGTTCTTAAACGTAACTGGCGGCATTTCAGTTGAAGACACTGCGATTGATTTAGCCGTTGTAGCCGCCATTTTATCCTCAAACGAAGACATTGCCATTGCAGAAGGGTTTTGTTTTGCAGGAGAAGTAGGCCTTTCGGGCGAAATTAGACCCGTTAACCGCATTGAACAACGCATTCAAGAAGCCGAAAAGTTAGGATTTACCACGATTTTTGTTTCCAAACACAACAAAATTTCGTTGAAAAACACCGTAATCAAAATTGTTTTAGTAGCAAAAATTGAAGATGTGGTGAGTGAGTTGTTTGGGTAAGTTCTCTTTTATTACTTAAAATTTTAAAAATTAAACGTAATGGTATTATTGACTAAATTTTTGACTATTTTATTTATTTTCTTAATTGTGTTCTTGTGGAATAAATATATTGTTGAATTTGTATTGAATCGTCCAGAAGAATTTCATAAAAAATACAATTCTGAAAACTTGGATAAACAGCCCATTAAATTTTATCTCGACAACAAAACTACAATTATAAAATTTGCAAAAGGATTCTATTGGTTTGGATTTGTTGTAATAGCAATAATGATATTAATCGATTTTATTCCTAAAAAATAGTTTTAAACTAAATCCCCTCCAATAACTCCAACGCTTTATTTACACTTTTTACATTATCAAAAGTCAGCAATAAACGCAAACCGTTTTTGGTTTCTTTTTCTTTCATTTTACACACCGTGCCATTGCGTTGGGCAAATTGTAGTACGTTCATAAAACGGTTACTTTGGTAAAAATCACTTTGTTGGTCGCCAATGAAATAACCCACCATTTTACCTTGTTTCATGAGTAAACGTTCTATACCCATAGCCGTGGCTTTCCATTTGATGCGTACGCTATTTAATAAAGCTATAGCTGGTTTTGGCAAGGCACCAAAGCGGTCAATTAATTTTTGTTCAAATTGTTGTAAGGTAGCTTCGTCTTTAATTTGGCTCAACTCGTTGTATAAATTCAAACGTTCGGTAATGTTGTTGATGTATTCATCTGGGAACAGCAATTCAAAATCGGTATCAATTTGAATGTCTTTGACAAATTCTTTGGTTTCAATGTCGTTTTCTTCTTGATACAAGTCTTTGAATTCGTTTTCTTTCAACTCTTCAATGGCTTCATTCATGATTTTTTGGTAGGTATCAAAACCAATTTCATTGATAAAACCACTTTGTTCACCACCTAATAAATCACCCGCACCCCGAATTTCCAAATCCTTCATCGCAATATTGAAACCGCTTCCTAATTCGCTAAATTGTTCTAATGCGTTGATACGTTTTTGGGCTTCACCCGTCATCATCGAATAGGGCGGCGTAATAAAATAACAAAACGCTTTTTTATTACTTCGTCCCACACGACCACGCATTTGGTGCAAATCAGACAATCCGAAATTATTAGCGTTATTGATGAAAATTGTATTTGCATTCGGCACATCTAAACCGCTTTCGATAATGGTAGTGGCAACCAAAACGTCAAATTCGCCTTCCATAAAAGCCAACATCAATTCTTCCAATTTTTTACCATCCATTTGACCGTGACCGATACCCACTTTTGCGCCTGGCACCAAGCGCTGAATCATTCCAGCAACTTCTTTGATGTTTTCAATTCGGTTATTGATGAAAAACACTTGACCGCCCCGCTGAATTTCATACGAAATCGCATCACGAATGGCTTCTTCGTTAAAACGAATGACCTGCGTTTCTATCGGATAACGATTGGGCGGAGGTGTTGTAATAACCGACAAATCGCGCGCTGCCATTAACGAAAACTGCAACGTTCTTGGAATGGGTGTTGCGGTTAATGTCAAGGTATCTACGTTTGTGGCGATAGTTTTTAATTTGTCTTTTACGTTAACTCCGAATTTTTGTTCTTCGTCGATAATCAACAAGCCTAAATCTTTAAACATTACATTTTTGTTGACCAATTGATGTGTGCCAATCAAAATATCGACTTTTCCTTCTTGTAGTTTTTGAAGGGTTTCCGATTTTTGTTTTGCCGTTCTAAATCGGTTCAAATAACTCACAGTAACCGGCATATCTTTTAAACGTTCTGAAAACGTTCGGTAATGTTGATATGCTAATATCGTAGTTGGCACTAAAACGGCAACTTGTTTTCCGTTATCCACCGCTTTAAAAGCCGCACGAATGGCAACTTCTGTTTTTCCAAAACCTACATCACCACAAACCAATCGGTCCATTGGACGTTCGTTTTCCATATCGGCTTTTACATCGGCTGTTGCGGTAATTTGGTCGGGCGTATCTTCGTAAATGAACGAACTTTCCAATTCTTTTTGCAAATAACTATCGGGTGCAAACTGAAAACCTTTGTCTAATCTTCGCTTCGCATACAACTGAATTAAATTGAACGCAATGTGTTTGACACGGGCTTTTGTTTTTTGTTTTAGGGTTTTCCAGGCATTGCTTCCTAATTTATAAATCTTTGGTGGCACCCCGTCTTTCCCGTTGTATTTTGAGATTTTATGCAGCGAATGGATGCTTACATACACAATATCGTTATCGGCATAGACCAATTTTATGGCTTCTTGCGTTTTGCCTTCGACTTGAATTTTCTGTAATCCACCGAATTTTCCAATTCCGTGATCGATGTGGGTTACATAATCGCCCACCGACAACGAAGTCAGTTCTTTTAACGTAATGGTTTGCTTTTTTGAATAGCCATTTTTGATGGAAAACTTATGGTAACGCTCAAAAATTTGATGATCGGTATAACACGCAATTTGATTTTCTTCGTCGATAAAACCTTCAAACAAGGGCAACACCATGGTTTTGTATTGCTTGCGAATACTTTCTGAATTGGCTTCGTCAATATCTTCAAAAATATCATGAAATCGATTCGCTTGATTGGTATTGGAACAACACAAATAATTCTTGTACCCGTTGAAATGATTCTCACTCAAATTGTTCAACAACAAATCGAATTGTTTATTAAACGACGGTTGGGGTTGCATGTGAAATGCAACTTTTTTATCGGTTTTGAAAACAGCATTGGCTTGCAATTCAATCACTGAAAAATCTAAAGCGCGTTTTAAAAACTGCTTTTGATTTAAAAATAATTCTTCGGGTGGGGCGTGCTGAATATCCTTAGACAATTTCTCAAAAGCTTCATGAGCCTTGTCGAACAATTTGTCCAATTGTTGTCCTAATAATTCGGTATTTTGTATCAATAAAACCGTTTTTTCGTTGATATAATCCAAAAAACTTTCACGATTTTCTTGCAGTAATTTATTTTCTACATTGGGAATGATGGAAATCTTTTTTAGCTTTTCTATCGACAATTGTGTTTCGACATCAAAACTTCGGATACTATCGATTTCGTTGCCAAAAAATTCTATTCGATACGGATTATCATTAGAAAATGAAAACACATCGATGATGCCACCTCGAACAGAAAATTCGCCAGGCTCTGTTACAAAATCAACACGTTTAAAATTGTATTCAAACAAGGTTTCGTTGATAAAATCAATAGAAAACTGATCGGCAACTGAGAGTTTTAAGGTGTTTTTTTCGAGTTCTTTTCGGGTAACTACTTTTTCAAAAATAGCTTCGGCATATGAAACAATGATCGCTGGTTTTTTGCGTGAATTGATTCGGTTTAATACCTCAGCACGCAATAATACATTCGCATTATCGGTTTCTTCAATTTGGTAGGGTCTGCGGTACGAACTAGGATAAAATAGTACATCTTCAGCGTTAAGCAATTGTTCTAAGTCGTTTAAATAGTAGGCCGCTTCTTCTTTCGTATTGCATAGTAAAAGATAGGGTAGTTCCGATTTTTTAAACAACGAATGGGTTACAAAAGAAAACGACGAACCCACCAAACCGATGATTTGTGATTTTTGACGAGCTTCGAAAGAAGCTGTTATGGCGGTAATTTTTGAAGATCTATCGTAAATAGAAATAATATCGGACGTACTCAAAACTATTCGTTATTTTATTTTGTCTGAAATTTCCATTTTTTGTTTCATTTGCGAAGGTCTTGCATTTCTAGAAGTGTCCAATGCCTGTAACATTAATTCTTCCCCAATTTCTTTTGGAATGGCTTTTTTAATAATAATCTCATCCCATTGATTGTATAATCCTTTTATTTCTTCGTTGATTTCAGGTATGAGTTGGGCCACTTTTTGTTCAGGAATTACGCTTAAATTAAGGTATAATTCAAGGGATTTTAATTTGGTATTTAATGCTGCCAGGCGACTCATCACTTGTGGTTTGTTGTATTCCATCGGAATACTTGTGGTTAAGACATCTGCTTTTGAAGCAATATTTTTGGTTTTTAATTGGAATGCGGATAAAGTTGACTTTGGCTTTTGAAGTAGTTCTATCTCAAATTGTCTCCAAGCATTCCAAGTATTTAGTGTAGCTGTTATTTCGGGCCTTGCCGATGGAAATTGGAACTGCCACATTTTAGAAATATTTTTAAAAACGCCTTCATTTTTTTGCGCAATTTTTTGCGCATCCAATTGTTGCTGAGCATCTTCTTGACAGGAACTCAACAGCATAAAAAACGAAATAAAAAAAACCAGTAAACGTTTCATGGTAGTATATTAAAAAACAAAGGTACAAATGTTTATAAAAACATACGTATAAACTGAAGATATCTTAACAGGGATTTGATAAACAATAGATTAACCATTTGGAATAATAATTTTTCATTGATTTTTTATGAATTATGAATTCAAAGCGGGGTTTTATTAAAAATATAACAAAAAAGTGGATTTATTTTGATTCGAAAATGGTATATTTGTTTTCTATTTTTATGCGATCAAATGGATACGAAAATTTTAATAATTGGTGCTTGTGGTCAAATAGGCACTGAACTTACTGCAAAATTAAGAGCTACTTACGGGGTAAATAATGTAGTTGCTTCTGATATTCGAAAACTGAATAATGATGTAGTGAATAATGGTATTTTTGAAGTAGTTAATGCATTAGATTACAATCAAATTGAGCACTTAATTGAGCAATATCATATTACCGATGTGTATTTGATGGCAGCCTTACTTTCGGCAACCGCTGAAAAAAATCCAGCATTTGCTTGGGATTTAAATATGAACTCGTTGTTTCATGTGCTAAATTTAGCCAAAGCTGGAAAATTAAAGAAAATTTTCTGGCCGTCAAGTATTGCGGTTTTTGGGCCTACAACACCTAGACATAACACGCCACAATATACCATAATGGAACCTTCAACGGTTTACGGAATTTCGAAACAAACGGGTGAAAGATGGTGCGAATATTACCACAAACAATATGGTGTTGATGTAAGAAGCATTCGTTATCCAGGCTTAATTAGTTGGAGTACAGAAGCTGGTGGAGGCACTACAGATTATGCCGTTGACATCTATCATAAAGCCATTACTGAAGGTAAATTTACGAGTTTTTTATCGGAAAACACAGAATTACCAATGATGTATATGGATGACGCGATCAAAGCTACTATTGGCATTATGCAAGCGCCATCAGAACAAATTAAAATACGTTCTTCTTATAATTTAGCAGCAATGAGTTTTACTCCAAAACAAATAGGCGAAGAAATTAAAAAGCATTATCCAAACTTTGAATTGAGCTATGATCCAGATTTTCGTCAAAAAATTGCAAACAGTTGGCCGGCTAGTATTGATGATTCTTCGGCTAGAGCAGATTGGGGTTGGAGTAACGATTTTGACATGACTAGCATGACAGAAACCATGTTTAAAAATTTAAAAGAACAAGTATATAACCAATAAGTTATTGTTTCTTTTTTTCAAGTAAAGCGTCTTCTATAGGCGCTTTTATTTTGACCACATCATCGGTAGTGTCATTCGGGATCGTCATGGAAAGTACATAATGTTTAATTTTCCATTGCCCTTTTTCCAAAACAAGCACACCCGAACCTCTACAAAATTTCATATGTGTGTCGAGTAATTCATCAAACCAAACTAATTTTCCGTTTTCGCTGAAATATATGTTTCGTTCAATGGCTTTGAAATCCCAAGCTTTTCCGCGGTCAAAATAGGGTTTCGCAAAGGCTTGAAATTGTTTTTTGTTCCAATTTTCGGTCGCATCGGTGCCGATATAAATAGATTCCTCAGCCATGGCATCAAAATAGTTTTCAAAATTCGCTGCGGCTGCAGCTGCGTGCCATTGATCTAAAAATTGAGTCACTTTTTTCTTTTCGGATTCCTCATTTTGTGCCGAAAGAAGCGAAGTGATTAGCAGAAAAAGGAATTGGATTTTTTTCATAACTGTCGTCGTTGGATTTTAACCAAAAATACAAAATAAATTAAAACTTTTCGTTGTGTTGGGATAAATCGAGTCCGAGATGTTCTGAAGCTTCAGAAACCCTGAGAGGAATAAACCAATTGGCTACTTTATACAAAAGTAAAGAACCGAAAAAAGTAAACAACGCTACCAAAACCAATGCCATCATGTGGTGTCCAAAAACAGACCAACCTCCGTGTAATAAACTGGCGTTTTCCCCTTCGGCAAAAATGGCGGTTAATATCATTCCCATAATACCTCCAACCCCATGACAAGCGAACACATCCAGCGTATCATCAATAGCTTTTAACTTGCTCCAATACATCATTTTATTGGAAACTATGGCTGCTATAAATCCGAAAAAAATACTTTTTGGGATCGAAACAAAACCAGCGGCAGGAGTAATGGCTACTAAACCTACCACAGCCCCAATGCACGCACCTAAAGCCGAGGCCTTTCTTCCGTTTATTCGATCAAAAAATACCCAGGTTAACATCGCTGAAGCAGAAGCTACAGTGGTAGTTGCAAATGCCATGGCTGCCGTTCCGTTAGCTGCCATAGCCGAACCCGCATTAAATCCGAACCAACCAAACCACAACATTCCTGTTCCAAGAAGTACAAAAGGAATATTCGTGGGTATATGCTCGCTATTTTTGCGTTTCCCTAAGAACAATACGCCTGCCAAAGCGGCAAAACCGGCACTCATGTGCACTACCGTACCTCCAGCAAAATCTTTCACTCCAAAATAACTACCCAATAATCCATTGGGGTGCCATACCATATGACATAAAGGGGTGTATATAAATAAGGTAAACAAACAGATGAAAAACAAATATCCAATGAATCGAACGCGTTCGGCAAAAGAACCTGTAATAATAGCGGGTGTAATTACCGCAAATTTCATTTGAAACAATGCAAATAATACAAATGGGATTGTGCTGGCAAGTTGTTTGTGAGGAAAAGAGCCAACGTTATCCAAAAATAAATAATCCATAGGATTTCCAATAATGCCATAATGTTTACCCGCAATTTCAAATCCCAAACTATCGCCAAAAGAAAGACTGAATCCTACAACGACCCACAACAAACTAACAACCCCTAACGAAATGAAACTTTGCAACATGGTCGAAATGACATTTTTTTTACCTACCATACCGCCGTAAAAGAAGGAAAGTCCGGGCGTCATCAACAGTACAAATGAAGAAGAAGTGAGTAACCAAGCAACATCGGCAAAATTAATGGCAGCTGAAGTTAAAAAGCGATGCTGCAATTGGTTTTTATTTTCCCAAACCAAACTGGCAACAGCCACCAAACAAATAATGATAAACGAAACCAACCATCTTTTTTTAATTTTCATAACCCCTAATTTTTATAGGGTAAAAGTACAAAAAAATTGAAATAATATTTTTTTTAATTAAAAATACAGGGGGTACTTGTGATTTTTTATAGATTTTTTAATTTATTTGAATGATTTGCAGTATTTTCATATTATTTTTTTGCAAAAAATGACGAAATCACAAACGTTTGATAAATACTGTTTTAGTATTGACAAATTCTTTTAGTCCTTCTTCTGCTAATTCTCTTCCAAAACCCGAATTTTTCACTCCTCCAAAAGGCAATCTTGGATCGGATTTTACCATTTCATTGATAAAAATAGCCCCTTCATTAAAAGCCGAAATCTTTGTTTTGATAGCCGCAACATTTTGAGTAAAAACAGAAACCCCCAAGCCAAAATTAGATTGGTTACTCAAATCGATGGCTTCATCAAGATTTGAAAAGGTTGTGATTGACGCAACGGGTCCGAACGTTTCTTCAGTAAAAACAGGCATGTGAGGTGTTACCTTTGTCACTATTGTTGGAGCATAAAAAGCACCGTCTCTAGTGCCCCCCAGAATTAATTCGGCACCCATGCTTAAGGATTTTTGTACTTGATGATCTAACTCAACCGCCAAGTCTATTCGGGCTAAAGGGCCAATTTGAGTGGATTTGTCGAGCAAATCGCCGGTTTTTAAATTTTGAAGTGCCGCTTTGAAATGTAAAATAAATGCTGCTGCAATGCTTTCCTGTATCAAAAATCGCTTGGCTGCAATGCAACTTTGCCCTGCGTTTTGCATCCGTGCGTTGACTGCCATAGCAACTGCAACTTCCAAATCAGCATCTTCTAGAACAATAAATGCATTATTGCCGCCTAATTCTAATACGCATTTTTTTAAGTGAGTTCCTGCAATTGCAGCAACCGCTTTCCCGGCAGATTCGCTTCCCGTCAAAGAAACACCTTGAACGGCTGGATGGGCAATTGCGGCAGCCACTTCATTACTTTTTATAGGTAAGTTTTGATAAATCCCTTTTGGAAATCCTGATTCTTCAAATAATTTCTGCAATACCGCTGCACATTTGGGCACATTACTCGCGTGCTTTACCACAACAGTATTCCCTGCTACAAGAGTGGGAATGGCAAACCGAAACACTTGCCAAAAAGGAAAATTCCAAGGCATAATGCCTAAAATTACACCTAGAGGATCATACACAACAAAACTCTCCGAAGCTTCTGTTTCTATCGTCTTTGGAGTAAAAAAAGTTGGGGCATTTTCATGGTAATACGCACACAACAAGGCACATTTTTCCACCTCGGCTATTGCTTGCGAGATGGGTTTTTGCATTTCTGTGGTAATTAAAGCCGCATATTCTTCTTTATGCTCTAGTAATCGTTTTGCGAGTAGTGGCAAAAATGACAAACGATCCGGTAATGGCTTTTGGCTCCACAATTGATAGGATTTGTTGGCCCTGTTGATTATAGTTTCCATAAGGTAATATTTACTGAGTAAAGGTACATTTTATTGCTATTTTTTACAAACAAACAGAAAAACCCTTTTATTTAAACTACCTTGCGAAAACCCTTCTTATTGGGTAACCCACAAATGGTAGTCTTTATTGCTTATTTGAACGAAGGTTGTTATGCCGGAATTGCCGGTTATGAATTTCATTATTCGTTTTACGAAATCAAGAAACTTTTTATCTAAAACATTTGGACCTATTTCAAGACAATTCGTGTTGGCAATTTTCGTTGATCAGTTACTTAAACCCGGAGTGGAAATTAGAACATGGCGGCGAATTGAGTGTGTTTCAAAATGAAATACGGCATGACGTATGGGTCACACAAAAACCTCGGCTGAGCATCACCGGATGGCTAAAACGCTAAAAAAATACTATTTTATTTAGAATTATTTTAAATAAGCTATTTTAATCAAATAAATAACAAACGTTTATCTTTTGATTTTTGAGAATTAAATAATGCAGTGTATATTTGTGCCTATTTTAATAATCTTAAAATTTAAACACATGCAATCCACACAATTTGATTATTTTCCAATCTTGATGCAGCTCGGATTAGCTGTAGGTTTTGTTGTAGGAACCATAATAATATCAAATTTTTTAGGGCCTAAAAGAAGTTCGGCAAGCAAAGATAAAAACTTTGAATGTGGTATCGAATCTGTTGGAAATGCACGTATTCCATTTTCTGTAAAATATTTCTTAGTAGCCATTCTTTTTGTTTTGTTTGACGTAGAGGTTATTTTCTTATACCCTTGGGCAGTAAATTTCAAAGAATTAGGAGCTGATGGAATGATCAAAATGGTTATTTTTATGTCATTGCTTTTAGTGGGATTTTTCTACATCATTAAAAAGAAAGCACTAGAGTGGGAATAAATTAACAATTGTTATGAGTACAAAAACAAATATGGTTGCTCCACCTGAAGGAGTTGTTGGAGAAGGGTTTTTTGCTACGAAACTAAATGATGTTGTTGGTTTAGCAAGAGCAAATTCATTATGGCCCTTGCCTTTTGCCACTTCATGTTGTGGCATTGAGTTCATGGCTACCATGGCTTCGCATTATGATTTAGCACGATTTGGTTCAGAAAGGGTGAGTTTTTCACCACGTCAAGCAGATATGTTAATGGTTATGGGTACAATTTCTAAAAAAATGGCACCTATTTTACGCCAAGTGTACGAACAAATGTCAGAGCCACGCTGGGTAATAGCAGTAGGCGCTTGTGCCTCTTCAGGAGGTGTTTTTGATACCTACTCCGTATTGCAAGGCATTGACAAAGTAATTCCAGTAGATGTTTATGTACCGGGGTGTCCACCCAGACCAGAACAAATTGTAGACGGTGTAATGCAGTTGCAAGAATTGGTCAAAAACGAGTCGGTGCGTCGCAGAAACTCTCCAGAATATAAAGAATTATTAGCTTCTTACAACCTATAACAATGGCTATAGAAACAGCACTCATACAAGAAAAATTGGAACAAAAATTTGCAAACAAAGTAACGCGCTTTGAAATGCAAAAAGATATTTTTTCTTTTGAAATCACTTCGGATTCCATTCGTGAAGTGATTCTTTTTTTGAAAGAAGAGGAAGATACTAATTTTCACTTTTTAACCGATTTATGCGGTGTTCATTACCCAGACAATACAGATGACCAACAATTTTGCGTGGTGTATCATTTACACAATTGGGTAGAAAATACTCGCATTAGAATCAAAACGTATTTAAATGGAGCACAACCAGAAATAGCGTCTATATCCGATATCTTTTTGTCTTCCAACTGGATGGAACGTGAAACCTATGATTTTTACGGAATTACTTTCACTGGTCATCCCCAATTGAAAAGAATATTAAATATGGATGAAATGGTTTCTTTTCCAATGCGAAAAGAATTCCCAATGGAAGATAACGGAAGAACCGATAAAGACGATCGTTTCTTTGGAAGAACAGCAAACAATGCATAATTAACAATGAATAATTGATAATTACCAAAAACTATGAAATCTTAGATTTATGAATTATCAATTTTTAATTATCAATTTTTAATTATAGATGTCAGAACTATTATTACCACCAGAGCATCGATATGCTAAAATAATTAATGAAAAACGCAATGATGACGGCAGTGAGTATTCCATACTTAACTTAGGTCCTACGCATCCTGCTACCCACGGAATTTTCCAAAACATTCTATTAATGGATGGTGAAAAAATTTTGGATGCTGAACCAACCATTGGTTATATTCACCGTGCGTTTGAAAAAATTGCAGAAAATCGTCCTTTTTACCAAATCACACCATTAACCGACCGAATGAACTATTGTTCTTCGCCTATTAATAATATGGCATGGTGGATGACGGTTGAAAAATTACTCGATATTGAAGTTCCTAAAAGAGCCCAATATTTACGCGTAATTGTAATGGAATTAGCACGTATTGCCGATCACATTATTTGTAATTCCATTTTAGGGGTAGATACCGGAGCCTATACCGGATTTTTATACGTATTCCAATTTAGAGAAAAAATATACGAAATATACGAAGAAATTTGTGGGGCTCGTTTGACAACCAACATGGGAAGAATTGGTGGTTTTGAGAGAGAATGGTCAGAAGAAGCCTTCAGAAAACTGAATGTGTTTTTAGAAGAATTTCCTATTGCTTGGAAAGAATTTGAAAACTTATTCGAACGCAACCGAATTTTTATTGACCGTACGGTTAATGTAGGAGCTATTACTGCTGAAAGCGCAATGGCCTATGGATTTACGGGTCCAAACCTGCGTGCAGCAGGCGTTGATTATGATGTACGAGTAGCCCAACCTTATTCTTCATATGAAGATTTCGATTTTATTGTTCCTGTAGGAAAATCGGGAGATACTTATGACCGTTTCTGTGTGCGTAATGCAGAAGTTTGGGAAAGTTTGAGCATCATTCGTCAAGCCTTAGCTAAATTACCTGAAGGACCTTACCATGCGGATGTTCCTGAATATTATTTGCCTCCAAAAGAAGATGTATATACCACAATGGAAAGCTTAATTTATCACTTTAAAATTGTGATGGGAGAAGTACCAATTCCTGTGGCAGAAATTTACCATCCGGTTGAAGGAGGTAATGGAGAACTAGGATTTTACTTAGTAACCGACGGAAGTAGAACGCCTTATCGCTTGCATTTTAGAAGACCTTGTTTCATTTATTATCAAGCTTATCCCGAAATGATTAAAGGATCTTTATTATCAGATGCTATTGTAATACTCTCAAGTTTAAATGTAATTGCTGGAGAATTAGACGCATAAATTATGGAAAGAACGCAATACAAACAAGAAATAAATATGACCGAAGCATTGATGGCACGTATCAATGAACTAATAAGTCATTACCCAGAAGATAAAAGAAAATCGGCTTTGCTTCCTGTACTACATGAAGTGCAAGATGCTCACGATAATTGGTTGAGTTTTGAATTACAAGATAAAGTAGCCGAAATCTTACACATCAAACCGGTTGAAGTATACGAAGTAGTCTCTTTTTATACCATGTTCAATCAAAAACCTGTTGCAAAATACATGTTCGAATTTTGTCGAACTTCCTGTTGTGCAACGAGAGGAGTAGAAGATATGATGGAATATGCTTGTGATAAAATTGGAGCGCCACTAGGTGAAATTTCTTCCGATGGCTTGTTTCAAGTGGTGGGTGTAGAATGTTTAGGGGCTTGTGGCTATGCACCAATGCTTCAATTGGGTGATTTTTATCACGAAAAACTTACCAAAGAAACGTTTGACCAATTGGTAGACGATTGCAAAGCAGGAAAAATAACCTTACACGATAAATAGTGCCATGGGAAAAAAAATATTATTAGATAAAATCAATATTCCAGGGATCAAAACCTATGAAGTATACCGCCAAAACGGTGGGTATGCCTCAGTGGAAAAAGCATTAAAAACAATGACTCCGGATGAAGTTACCGAAGAAGTGAAAACGTCGGGCATTCGTGGTCGTGGTGGAGCTGGATTTCCGGTAGGTATGAAATGGAGTTTTATCGATAAAAAATCAGGCAAACCGCGTCATTTGGTTTGTAATGCCGACGAATCCGAACCCGGTACTTTTAAAGACCGTTATTTAATGGAACACATTCCTCACTTATTAATAGAAGGAATGATTACGGCTAGTTTTGCTTTAGGAGCCAATTTATCCTACATCTATATTCGAGGGGAATATATGTGGGTATTTAAAATATTAGAAAGAGCCATTAACGAAGCAAAAGCAGCGGGATGGTTAGGAAAAAATATTATGGGATCGGGCTACGATTTGGACTTGTATGTTCATTGTGGTGCCGGAGCTTATATTTGTGGAGAAGAAACAGCCCTTATCGAATCGCTTGAAGGAAAAAGAGGAAATCCTCGTATCAAACCCCCTTTCCCTGCGATTAGTGGTTTATGGCAAAATCCTACGGTAGTAAACAATGTAGAATCGATTGCAGCAGTGCCGTGGATAGTAATGAATACCGGTGCAGAATATGCAAAAATTGGTATAGAACGTTCTACTGGAACTAAGTTAATTTCGGCTTCTGGACACATCAAAAATCCAGGCGTATATGAAATTGAATTGGGTGTTTCTGTAGAAGAATTTATGAATTCGGATGAATATTGTGGCGGTATGATTGATGATCGCCCGTTAAAAGCCTTAGTACCAGGAGGATCTTCGGTGCCTATTTTACCCGCACATTTGATTTATAAAACTGCCGCTGGAACCGATCGATTAATGACGTATGAATCTTTATCGGATGGTGGTTTTGCAACCGGATCTATGTTGGGTTCGGGTGGATTCATCGTTTACAACGACACTACTTGTATTGTAAGAAATACTTGGAACTTCTCTCGTTTTTATCATCATGAATCCTGTGGTCAATGTACCCCTTGTCGTGAAGGTACTGGTTGGTTAGAAAAAGTATTGCACCGCATTGAAAACGGACACGGGCGTGAAGAAGATATCGAATTATTATGGAGTATTCAATCTAAAATTGAAGGAAACACCATTTGCCCATTAGGAGATGCTGCTTCTTGGCCAGTAGCTGCGGCTATTCGTCATTTTAGAGAAGAATTTGAATACCATGTTCGATTCCCAGAAAAAGTAAAAAACAGAAACCACTTTGTTGCAGAACCTTTTGAAAAGGTAAAACATTTGGTAACAAAATAAAGAATAAGTCAATAGTAAAATATATTTATTTTTCGATAGAAAAACAATACTATGAAAGTAACAATAGACGGTCAAAGTGTAGAAGTAGCACCAGGAACAACCATCCTGCAAGCTGCTCGTATGATTGGAGGAGAAAGTGTTCCGCCAGCCATGTGTTATTATTCAAAACTAAAAGGGAGTGGCGGTAAATGTCGTTGTTGTTTAGTTGAAGTATCAAAAGGGAGCGAAGCCGATCCAAGACCAATGCCGAAACTAGTAGCCTCTTGTGTAACTGGATGTATGGACGGAATGGAAGTGAATAGTAAAAACTCAGATAGAGTTAGTGAAGCGAGAAAATCGGTAACCGAATTTTTATTGATCAATCACCCGCTAGATTGCCCTGTTTGTGATCAAGCCGGAGAATGTGATTTGCAAAATTTGAGTTTCGAACACGGTAAATCGCAAACCCGCTACATTGAAGAAAAAAGAACTTTTGAACCCGAAGATATTGGTCCGAATATTCAATTGCACATGAACCGTTGTATTTTATGCCAACGTTGTGTGCAAGTAGCCGATCAATTGACCGATAATCGCGTTCATGGGGTTATGGATCGTGGGGATCATGCCAACATTTCTACCTGTATTTCAAAAGCGATTGACAATGAATTTTCAGGAAATATGATTGATGTTTGTCCGGTTGGGGCCTTAACTGATAAAACGTTCCGATTCAAATCGAGAGTTTGGTTCAACAAACCTTACAATGCACACAGAGAGTGCACAACTTGTTGCGGTAAAACGACGGTTTGGATGTTTGGAAACGAAATTCAAAGAGTTACCGGCCGCAAAGACGAATACCATGAAGTAGAAGAATTTATCTGTAACAGTTGCCGTTTTGACCACAAAAACGTGGAAGATTGGGTAATTGAAGGTCCGAGAAAATTTGAAAAAGATTCGGTGATCAATCAAAACAATTACACCCGTGATATGGAAAAAGTAGTAATTGAAACGGAAGATCACATATTAAAAGGTAGAACAATTGATCGTAAAAAAATCAGTATGTCCGACATCGATTACACTGAAAAAATTGATGGTAATTTAATAAATGATAAAAATAATGGATAGTGCTTTTATCATAGAAAAAAGCGTTGTAATTGTAACTGTTTTTGCAATTACTATGATTATGGCAATGTATTCCACATATGCTGAACGTAAAGTAGCGGCTTTTTTACAGGATCGTATTGGTCCCAACCGTGCCGGAAAATTTGGTTTATTACAACCTCTTGCCGACGGATTAAAGTTGTTTTCAAAAGAAGAATTTTTCCCAAATACACCCAATAGATTTTTGTTTGTTGTAGGACCTGCAATAGCTATGAGTACAGCATTAATGACCAGCGCGGTAATTCCGTGGGGTGATCGCTTGCATATCTTTGGTCGTGATGTTATTTTACAAGCCACCGATATTGACGTATCCTTACTTTATATTTTTGGAGTAGTTTCTGTAGGTGTGTATGGAATAATGATTGGTGGATGGGCTTCAAATAATAAATTCTCATTAATGGGTGCGGTTCGTGCTGCCTCACAAATGGTTTCGTATGAAATTGCCATGGGATTATCAATGATTGCTTTATTGATGATGACCGGTACCTTAAGTTTGAAAGAAATTTCGTTACAACAAAGCGGAATGGATTGGAATGTATTTTACCAACCAGTTTCGTTTTTAATATTTTTGATTTGTGCATTTGCCGAATTAAACAGAACTCCTTTTGACCTTGCTGAATGCGAAAGTGAATTAATTGGAGGGTATCATACCGAATATTCTTCGATGAAAATGGGCTTCTATTTATTTGCTGAATATGCTAACATGTTCATTTCCTCTGCCATTTTATCGGTGTTATTTTTTGGCGGATACAATTACCCAGGCATGCAATGGATGATTGACAATGTAGGCATTAATGTGGCAAACATATTAGGAATAATAGCCTTGTTTATCAAAATATGTGGTTTTATCTTTTTCATCATGTGGGTGCGATGGACCATCCCACGTTTTAGATACGATCAATTAATGAACTTAGGTTGGAGAATTTTAATTCCGCTTTCGATCATAAATATTATCATCACCGGAATTTGCATTTTAGCTTTTAAATAAAAGATAGTATGTCAACAGCAATACAAAATATATCCCTTTCGGGAAGAAAAAAAGAAGTCTCTCACAAAGAAATGACTTTTTGGGAACGTTTATATTTGGTGGCCATCGTAAAAGGATTGATCATCACCATTAAACACTTGTTTCGTAAAAAAGTAACGGTACAATATCCCGAACAAGTCAGAGAATTCAGTCCGGTATACCGCGGACAACACATGTTAAAACGCGACGAACAAGGAAGAGAAAACTGTACCGCTTGTGGTTTGTGTGCTTTATCTTGTCCGGCAGAAGCAATCACTATGAAAGCTGCCGAGCGTAAAAAAGGCGAAGAACACTTGTATCGTGAAGAAAAATATGCGGAAATCTATGAAATCAATATGTTACGTTGTATTTTCTGTGGCTTGTGTGAAGAAGCTTGTCCGAAAGACGCTATCTACCTAACACTTTCAAAAGAGTTAGTACCTGCCAGTTATGAACGCGAAGATTTCATATTTGGAAAAGATAAATTAGTAATGCCTTTAGAAATGGCCATTCAAAATGCTCAACTTAAAAACGCCAACTAAATGTCAACAATAGTCATCATATTTTATTTTTTAGCTGCCATTACTTTGGCCACGGCGTTTTTGACAATTTACAGCAGAAACCCGATCCACAGTGCCATTTATTTGGTGTTGTGTTTTTTCTCCATTGCCGGACATTATTTATTGTTTAACGCGCAATTTTTAGCCTTGGTTCACATCATTGTCTATTCAGGAGCAATCATGGTCTTGTTTTTATTCACCATCATGTTGATGAATTTAAACAAAGAAGACGAAGTACATAAACCGAGAATAACAAGAATTGGCGCTTTGGTAGTCTTTGTGATTATGAGTGTAGTATTCATTACTATTTTCATCAATTCTAAAACTATAATGACGGGTTATGACACCAGTGGTGAAGATTTTCAATCCATCAAAGTATTAGGGAAAGTATTGTTAAACGAATACATGTTCCCATTTGAATTCATATCTATTTTATTATTAGTAGCCATGATTGGAACGGTATTATTGACTAAAAAAGAAAAAAACAATGAGTAACATATTAAATCAAATCGGTATTGAAAATTATATTTTCTTATCGGTACTTCTTTTTTGCATCGGTGTTTTTGGCGTATTATACCGCAGAAACGCTATTATTGTATTTATGTCTATCGAAATTATGTTGAATGCCGTAAACTTATTGTTTGTTGCTTTTTCAACCTATCATCAAGATGCCGAAGGACAGGTTTTTGTGTTTTTCTCCATGGCAGTGGCTGCTGCTGAAGTTGCCGTAGGATTGGCGATTTTGGTTTCGGTATACCGCAATTTAGGCTCAATTGACATTGATAATTTAAAAAATTTAAAAGGATAATCTAAACATGGACACAAATTTAGCTTTACTATTACTTTTATCTCCATTTGTTGGGTTTCTTTTCAATATATTCTTTGGAAATAAAATAAGCAAAGGAATGGCAGGCGTGGTGGGAACACTTACGGTTGTTTTTTCTTTTTTACTTACCCTTTGCTTTTTTTCACAACTTCTTCAAACAGGAAAAGCCATTGAAATTTCATTGTTTGATTGGATTTCAATTGGAAAATTAAACATTGATTTCGGCATTGTTTTGGATCAATTATCGTTACTTTGGTTACTATTTGTAACCGGTATTGGATCGTTAATTCACATTTATTCGATCAGCTATATGCATGATGACGCATTCCTGCATAAATTCTTCGCCTATTTAAATCTATTCGTATTCTTTATGATTACGTTAGTCATCGGAAACAACTTATTAGTAATGTTCATCGGTTGGGAAGGGGTTGGATTGTGTTCGTATTTATTGATCGGATTCTGGTATAAAAATCAAGCCTACAATGATGCGGCTAAAAAAGCCTTTATTATGAACCGTATAGGTGACTTAGGTTTTTTAATTGGAATTTTCATCTTGGCTTCTCAATTTGCTACCTTAAATTATTCTGAAATTCAAGCTGCAATAACTGCAGGTCAGGTAAATACTACCGCACTCGGTATTGCCGCTTTATGTTTATTCATAGGAGCAACCGGTAAATCAGCACAGTTGCCTTTATACACTTGGTTACCCGATGCGATGGCGGGACCCACACCGGTTTCGGCTTTAATTCACGCGGCAACTATGGTTACTGCAGGTATTTTTATGATCACCCGAATGAATTTCTTGTTCGATTTATCACCTGAAATTCAAAATATAATTGCCATAGTAGGAGCGATTACAGCTTTGGTTGCCGCTTCAATTGGTTTATTACAAAATGACATCAAAAAAGTGTTGGCTTATTCTACGGTTTCACAGCTGGGGTTAATGTTCTTGGCTTTAGGAATGGGCGCATACACGGTAGCTGTTTTTCACGTTATAACACACGCCTTCTTTAAAGCCTGTTTATTCTTAGGTTCTGGGTCGGTTATTCATGCCCTTCATGGTGAGCAAGACATGCGCAAAATGGGTGGCTTACGCAAAGTGATGCCCATCACCTTTTGGACGATGATGATATCAACTTTGGCCATTGCCGGAATATTCCCATTTGCTGGATTTTGGTCGAAAGACGAAATATTATTGACGGCCTTCGAGCACAATAAATTGTTATGGGTAGTAGCTTCTATTGCTTCTATCATGACCGCTTTCTATATGTTTAGATTGATGTATTTAACCTTCTTTAGAACATTTAGAGGTACCGAAGAACAAAAACATCATTTACACGAAAGTCCAAAATTAATCACGCTCCCACTTATTATTTTAGCGGTTTTAGCGGCTATAGGTGGCGCCATTAATTTACCAGGTAGCTTTTGGTTGAACCATTATTTGGAACCAATTTTAGTTACAAAACATCACGCACACGCACTAGGAACTCATGAATTTATGTTGATGGGTGTTGCTTTGGCTGGTGCAATTGTTGGAATTCTTTGGGCTTATAGCAAATACTTAAAACAGGGGTTTGTCCCGAAAGAAGATGAGGCAATTGTAGGATTCAACAAAGTCATCTATAACAAATATTATGTTGACGAATTTTATACGGCAGTTATTGTTAATCCAATCAATGCGCTTTCAAATTTCAGTAGAGAAACAATAGAACCACAACTTTCTAAATTGGTATTCAGTTTTGGAAATGCTGCAAAAGCTTTGAGTTCGCAAGGGAAAAAAGTGCATAACGGAAACATCGGATTGTATCTTTTTATGTTTGTTCTCGGAATTTGTGCCCTAATTATTTATTTATTTATTGCTCAATAATTTTATCACAATGGATGTATCTATATTATTACTTTCTCTATTAATCGGTGCTATAGTTACCTATTTTTCTGGAGATAAATTGGCTTCAAAAGTGGCTTTGCTTTTTAGTTTAGGCGCTTTAGTGATTTCTTTAAATGTACTCTATTTATTTACAAATGGGAGCAATGTTGGCATTTTACACGGATGGATTGCATTACCAAAAGTTAGTGTTGCCTTGTATGCCGACGGTTTGTCGTTAGCCATGGTGCTCTTAACAACTATTTTAACCCCTTTGATTATTTTTTCATCTTTTGGGACAACGGTATCTCAAGCTAAAAACTTCTATGCATTGGTATTGTTTATGGCGTTTGCCATGGTTGGAACGTTCTTAGCGGCAGATGGATTATTATACTATGTTTTTTGGGAGTTGGCATTAATTCCTATCTATTTCATTGCCTTAATTTGGGGCAATGGCGATGCCGAAAAACGCAAAAAAGCCGTACTTAAATTTTTCATCTATACCTTAGCGGGATCGCTATTTATGTTGGTAGCCTTTGCCTATTTATATACCAAAGCGGGCAGCTTTTTGTTACAAGATTTATATGATTTAAACCTGACCACTCAAGAACAATTTTGGATTTTCTTTGCATTCTTTTTAGCCTATGCTATTAAAATTCCAATCATTCCGTTTCATACTTGGCAAGCAAAAGTATACCAAAAAGCACCAACTGTTGGCACCATGTTGTTATCAGGAATTATGCTTAAAATGGGATTGTACAGTATTATTCGTTGGCAATTACCCATTGCACCTCAAGCTGCAAAACAATATATGCCGCTTTTAATTGGGCTAAGTATTGCAGGTGTGATCTACGGATCCATATTGGCGCTTCGTCAAAAAGATTTGAAAAAAGTTTTGGCCTATTCGTCATTAGCACACGTGGGATTAATTGCAGCTGGATGTTACACGTTAACGTTGGACGGACTTAGTGGTGCGGTACACCAAATGATCGCTCACGGTTTTGTAATTGTGGGATTGTTTTTTGCCGCTGAAATTATTTATAGAAGATACAACACAAGAACAATTAATGAATTGGGAGGAATTCGTGCACAAGCGCCAAAATTTACCTCGTTATTTATGATTT
>DALYCS010000003.1:29806-41830 GCA_031973615.1 Flavobacterium sp.
AGGAACCTATAATTTTGTGGGTGAATTTACCGTATTGTATAGTTTGAGTCAGGTAAATATTTGGTGGTCTGTGTTTGGCGGATTAACCATTATTTTAGGTGCTTATTATATGCTTAAAATGTTTCAAAATGTAATGCTTGGCGAAACCAACACAACGGTTTTTGGAGAGGTTACACTATATGAAACCATTACAATGGTGCTCTTAATTGCGTTATTATTATTTTTCGGATTGTATCCAAAACCGATCAACGATTTGATACAACCGAGTATACAAGATATTTTTTCAACTATTAACAGACTAAAATAAGTCCTAACAATGAATACATTATTAGCCCTATCAGGTTTAGGTGTTTTTTGCCTTATCGCTGAAATCTTCAACCTAAGAAAACTATTAATTCCAGTTGCAATACTGGGACTTATCGCCATTCTAGGACTTACTATTTCTGACTATAATTTACCGAGTACTCACTTTAACAATATGGTTATAGTGGATCATTTTTCAGTATGTTTTTCCAGTTTGTTTATTGTTTTAACTATTTTTCTAGTGGCCCTAAGTGGCGATTATTATAAAGAACATGCTTCTAAATTGTCGGACTACGTTGCTATTAAAATATTTTTACTAGCCGGAGCTGTAGCAATGGTGTCTTTTGGAAACTTAGCGATGTTCTTCATTGGAATTGAAATCTTATCGATTTCCTTATACGTATTGGCTGCTAGCAAACGATTGGATGTAAAAAGTAACGAAGCAGGGATGAAATATTTCTTATTGGGTTCTTTTGCTTCAGGAATCATATTATTTGGCATTTGTTTGATTTATGGTGCTACCGGTTATTTTGACATTGCCGAAATTTATGCCCTTTCTGAAGGTGCCGGAATTCCAATTTGGTTTCCTATTGGCTTAACCTTGATCATTATCGGAATGTTGTTTAAAATTGCAGCCGTACCATTCCATTTTTGGGCGCCCGATGTATATGAAGGTGCTCCTAGTTTAACCACGGCTACCATGAGTACGTTAGCAAAAGTAGTAGCTGTAGCGACGTTATACAAACTCATACATGGTATGATTCCTTCTATCCCATATATTTTTGAAACTATCATTGTTGTGCTTTCCATATTGACCATGACTGTTGGAAATATTATGGCATTGCGTCAAAATAATGTGAAACGAATGTTGGCTTTTTCAGGTATATCTCATGCCGGATTTATGTTAATGGCATTGCTTAGCCTTTCTACTGCTGCTGGAACATTATTCTATTATACTGCTGCCTACGCTTTGGCAGGTATTGCCGCATTTGCTGTCATTATTTTTGTTACTTGTAACAAAGACAACGAAGATATTGTCAACTTTAACGGATTAGGCAAATCAAATCCTTTACTGGCAGGTATCTTAACTGCCGCTTTACTTTCAATGGCAGGAATTCCTATTTTTTCGGGGTTCTTTGCCAAGTTGACCTTATTTACACAAACCATTCAATCGGGTTATCTAGTGGTGGTTATTGCGGGTGTTGTAAACTCTATTATTAGTGTGGGTTATTATTTTAAATTGATTGTAGCCATGTACACAAAAGAAGCTGGTGAAAAACAAACAACGCCTTTTGTGTATTATTTTGTAGCAGTTGTAGCAATTGTATTAAATATTATCATTGGAATATTCCCCAATACCCTCTTGCAGTTATTGGGTGCTTAAAACACATGAAAAAAGCCAGTCGTTTGACTGGCTTTTTTTTGAATTGATCCATACTATTCTTATTGGATAATCCCTAATTGTTTTAAAAAACTCATGTTATCCATAAAATCTTGTTCCTCTACAATTTTACCATCTACAATTTTAGCAATAGTAGAACCTTCGATATTTACCGTTCTACCCGTTGCAGGAATTCCCATAAATACACCTGTATGGGTTCCTGTAAATTGCCAATGTTTTACCAAATTTTCTCCGTCGGCAAACATACTTTTTACCGTAAACTTACGGTTCGAAAACCCTGTTACAAAACCTGCATAATACGCTTTTGAATCTTTGATCCCTTTAATTTCTGGTAAGGTGTGCAAAACGATCGATTCAGCATAAGCGGTATCTAAGACATTCACTTTGCCTTCGTTAATTACTTGATCCCATACTTTCGTATAGAATTCAACATTCTTTTGAGATTGCTCGGCCTTTTTATCTGCCTCACTCTTACAAGAAGTAAGCGTTGCAATCGCTGCTAAAATAACTACAATTTTTTTCATACATTATTAATTAATTGATTTACAAATATATGTGTTTTAAGTGTTGGATATTATCATTTTAATTTATTTATCATTCAAGCCAATTCCAAAACCAAACATGGCAGCTACCAATCCAAGATGAATAATTAGAACGGCTTTTTGCCATGTGGGTCGTTCGTTCCATTTTTGCTCCGGATCAAAAGGATCAAATGCTAATGCAATACCAAATGAAGAAGCTGCTTGCATATAATCTTTAGAAAATAAGGCTTGGAATAGTCCAACCAGGACAAAACCAATGTAAAGAAATTTGTTGAATGATGTTTTCATCGTTGTTTTTTTTAGTAGATCAAAAATAATAACTTTAAATTAAAAATAGTACGTTTGTAAAAAATAGCAAATGAAAAAAGCAGCAATTTGTATTCTTTTATTAGCATTTATTAAAGGATACTCCCAAACTATTTTCCAGGATAATTTAGATAATTATACTGTAAACACGCAATTGAGCGGACAAGGTACTTGGACAAACAATTCATCAAATGGAGGAACTGGCGCTTGCACGGGTGCACTGTGCGTAAATGCAAAAGTACTTACCCCGGGATTCAATTACCTCAATTATGGTACCTCAACCAAATCGTTGCAATTGTTATCCGATACCGACGGCTGTGGTACTTTGTTTACACCCGTAACTTCTGGAGATGTATACGTGGGGTTTATGATCAATGTGAGCAGTGCCGCTACCAATCCAAATGATTTTTTTAGAGTCAACAATGGCAGTTTCACCACCACTACATTTAGAGTTTTTGTAAAAACAGTTTCGGGTAACACCTATAGCCTAGGCATCAGCAAAGGAGCGCCAGGAAATGCCACTGTGTATACCACAAATGTCTATTCCTTTAATCAAGATTATCTCGTAATTTTAAAATACTCACAGTTGGCAGGTGCCGCTGATGACCAACTGAATTTGTATGTAAATCCGGTTATGGCCAATGGTGTTCCAACTACCCCCGATGCTACTACGAATTCAGGTACCGATCAATCGGGTAATTTGGACCGTCTCGTGTTCCGTCAAAATACCACTGCAGCTACTACCCCAACCGGAAGAGCTGGGTTGGTTAGTGTAGCTCGCTCATGGACCGGATTGATTTTTCCAAACATGGCTGCTTCAACGTTTTCCAAAGCTCATTTTACCATCAATACAAAAAATGCAAAAAATGGGGTATTGCAAATTAATGCAGTAGAAGCTATTGAAAAAGCAACCCTTTCTATTTATAATTTAGAAGGTAAATTGTTGGAAAACAAATCGATTATCCTACTAAATACCACTAATGAAATTGCGATACATCCTATTGCAAATGAGGGCGTTTATTTGGTATCCATTGAAGCTAATGGAGCACAATATAGTCAGAAGGTAATGGTAAATTAGTCATGTATGTTAAGGAATCCGCAAAATAAAATATTAGATTTTGCTTAAATTAATTATGCTATTGTCTTCTAAATCTTTAACCACAATAATAGGTTTTACCACTGTAGCTTTAATATCATTTCCTTTCATTGCAAAAGACTCTTGTTTGCTTTCTGCAATAAAAATTTCTGTATTGACAGGTAGAGAATACGATTTAATTTCGTCAGGAGTTAAATTGCTCACTCGTGTTTGAATTTTCCCATCAGGTGTATAAATAATAAGCGCGAGATGATATACCGCTTTAGAGTGGTTTGAGAAGCTAATAGTAATCGTATTCTGTCCATACGAAATAGTTGCAATTAGCAACAGTAGAAAAGTCAGTCGCTTCTCGATTTCACTTCGTTGCATCGGAATAAACTACTAGCAAATTATAGGTACAAAAAAAGCCATCATTGCTGATGGCTTGTCTCGTTTTGCTCCCCCTCTTGGGCTCGAACCAAGGACCCTCTGATTAACAGTCAGATGCTCTAACCAACTGAGCTAAGGAGGAATGTCTGATATTGGGTTGCAATAATACGACCGGACGAGCGACCTAGCAAGGCACTAGGCCGGTATCTTTGCCGGCAAAACCACATTCAAATGAGCCTATTGGTAATCGGCACCGTAGCCTACGACGGACTAGAAACTCCCTTTGGAATTCGCGAGCGGATTCTCGGCGGATCTGCAACCTACATAGGATTAAGCGCAAGCTACTTGACCAAACCAGTGCATTTGGTTTCGGTCGTCGGCGACGACTTTGAGCAAGGCCACATAGACATGCTCAACCAGCACCATGTGATCACGGAGGGCCTCGAGGTGATGAAGGGGCAGAAGACCTTTTTCTGGAAGGGCAAGTACCACATCGACATGAACAGCCGCGACACAGTTGAAACCCAGCTGAACGTTCTGGAGCATTTCAACCCTAAGGTTCCAAAGTCCGCCAAGAACTGCGACATAGTGATGCTCGGCAACCTCGTGCCCGCGATTCAAATGAGTGTGCTGGACCAGCTCGACGCAGCCCCGAAATTGGTGGTCATGGACACCATGAACCTATGGATCGAGAACACTCCTGACGACTTGCGCAAGATGCTTACAAGGGTGGACGTACTTACCATTAACGACGAAGAAGCGCGCCTTTTAAGCGGCGAACACAACCTGGTCAAGGCGGCAAAAGCCATACGTGCTATGGGCCCTAAAATTCTGATTTTAAAGAAGGGGGAGCACGGTGCCCTGCTCTTTGGCGCTGAGGGAGAAATCTTTTTTGCTCCGGCCCTGCCTTTGGCCGATGTGGTGGATCCCACGGGCGCAGGCGACACCTTTGCGGGCGGATTTGTCGGCTACCTTGACAGCGTGGGCGACTACAGCTTTGATAGCATGAAGCGCGGACTCATGTATGCGGCAACCATGGCAAGCTTTTGCGTGGAGGCCTTCGGCCCCGAACGCATGATGAACTTGACCCAGGACGAGATTCGTGCCCGTCGCGCAGATTTTGCGCAACTGATTAAAGTTAGTTAGGCGGTGCGAGCCGACGTCTACCTATGGGCGGTTCGACTGTTTAAGACCCGAGCATTGGCGGCCGAAGCCTTGCGAGAGGGTCGCGTGAGTGCCTCAGGGGTGCAGTTTAAGGCAAGTAGAGACGTCAAAGTAGGAGAAGTGCTGCTTTTGCGCCGCACCGGCTACATGCAGCATTTTGAAGTTTTGGGCCTTCCCCGCACCCGAGTTGGGGCGCCCTTGGTCCTTGAGTTTCTTCGCGAGGTTACCCCGCCCGAGGAATTGGAGCGTCGAGAGCTTTGGGAATTTGCCCAGCGCAGTTCCGGAGGCCAAGGACTGGGACGACCCACCAAGAAGGACCGCAGAGACCTTAGCGACTACCTCTAACAAAAAAGCCGCCCCGGAAGGGGCGGCTTTGCTTTAAAGCGGATCGGACAATTAGTTAAAACTGTAGCGGATTCCGATTTGTGCCTGCCAAACGTCACCCAGGGTTACGCTTGGGTCGTAGATCTCTGTGCGCAATTCGCCAAGAGTACGGGTAAACTCATACACATAATCGGTACCCACTTTTTTGTAGGTCAGTGGGCGGTTGACCACTACGCGGTCGCTGACACCCCAGCTGCTGTTGATCATGTTTGCAACGTTGTAGAAGTCAGCGCGAAGCTGCAAATTCTGCTTCTTTCCACCAACCTTGATGCTGAAGTCCTGAACGATGTTCAAATCGATAAGATTCAACCAAGGAAGCACAAGAGCATTCCGCTCGCTGAATGAACCGCGAATGCTGTTGAGGTATGAATTGTCTGTGATGTAGGCTTCATAAGCCACTTTCTGGTCATCCGCAGAGAACAGCACCGTTCCACCGCTGACGATGTCAGCAAAATTCATGGCTTGTAGTTCTGTGGCAGTAGGAACATAAAGCAGATCGTTGGCCGCTAAAAAGTCTCCATTGACGTCTCCAATCACGCTGAATGAAGTTCTGCCTTGGTTGTAGCCTTGGTAGAAAATGCTTAGCGTAGTTGCAGCATTCTCACCCCAGTTCTTGCGGTAGCTGCCCGCAGTAATTACGCGGTGGCGCTGGTCGAAATCACTGTAGGATAGGTTTGCTTGGTTGTTACCGTTCACGGTCAATTGATCGCGCCAAGAGGAGTAGGCAATAGATCCGCCCGTCATAATGTCGCGTGCCTCACCAAAATTGTAGGCAGACATGAAGTACCAACCGTTGCTGAACTGCTTCTCAAGCTTGCTGGTCAAACTGTAGGAGTATCCCTTGTTGGTGTTGGCGAGAACGATAGCGTCAGTAATTGATGAGTTAATCCGCATTCCGCTGTTGGAGTTTGCAAAAAGATCGCGTCCGTTGGCATCAGTACCAATACTCGCTGTTTGGTTGGCGTTGTAGTAGTAAATGTTGTTCACCGTCTTGCTTAAAATACCTTCAAGGCTAAGGACGAAGTTCTTTGGAAGCTGAACGTCAACGGCTAGGTTGCTCCGCCATGTTTGTGGGAAGCGGAAGTCGCGTTCGGTCAAAGCAAGGCCATAGGAAGAAGGAAGCGTTGGATTCGCAGGAATGTGAGCTTCTACGTCGTCGGTGAATTGAAAGTCCGTAGTGTTGTCTTGGCGAATGGAACCCGTGAGAACTCCGTTGTTGCCAACCTGGTTGCTAAGCCAAACAAAGGGTGGGCGTCCGCTGAATAAGCCGGATCCTCCACGGATTTGAATGCTGCGGTCTCCGAGTACGTCGTAGTTGAATCCCACACGAGGAGAGAACAAAAGGTTGGTAGTTGGTAGCTGACCAGTGTTGAATGTCACGCTGTCGCCTGCCGGGTTCACGAACTTCATGTCGTTAACCAGGGTATTCTCGCGGGCGGTATTGGCAAAGACAGGAGCATCGATGCGGGCACCAACAGTAATCTTTAGTTTATCGTCTAATGCGCTGAATACGTCCTGAAGGTAGGCGCCGGGCATCGCTACACGCGTGTATGCGGTAGGCAGTTCCTTGCCCTCAAGCGCAGAGTAGGTAAGCGCGTAGCGGCGAAGCTGCAGCGTGTCGGATCCTGGTGCATTATTGACCACGTCCTTGAAGTCCTGCAGGCTATTGAATACGTACTGACCGTAGTAGGTTGGCGTGAAGGTATTCTCAAACTGAAATGCTTCAAAGTTTAGACCGGCTGTGATAGTGTGGTTGCCGCTGAAGTAGGTGAGGTTGTTTTGCAGCTGAAACGTGTTGGTATTCAAAACATTATTGGCAGTGAAGGGCTCATAACCAAAAGACATGTAGGTCTTACCGTCTTCCATGATGTCTACAAGAGGGAACACGCCATTATCGTAGCGTCCTCCGGTGGCACGGCTGCTTCTGAAGTCACGGTTGGCGGTGAATCCCATTTGGAATTGGTTGCTCAACTTATTGCTTACGCGTGTATTCAGCTCGCCAATCACCGAGAAGATGTTGTTGTTGATTACGTAGTTCGTACCCTGGAAGTTTAAGGCATCGTTGGTACCGTTGCGCAAACCGCTAACCACACCCGAATTGCTGGCAAGCACGTCGCGGTAGGATTTTAGGTAGTTTAGGCGAACCCAAGCTTTGTTTTTGTCGTCGATGTTGAAGTCAAACTTGGCAAGAACCTTGTCGCTGTACGTCTCGTTGTTGTAGTTCTCAAATTCGCCTGGGTTGTAGTTGAATTTGTTGATCAACAGGTTTCTAACGTCGTCAAGATCGGTACGAAGTACGCGGGTTTCATTGGGGTCGGTAACCGCATCACCGTTGTTGGCAGTGTAAAGCGAAGCGGGATCAGTACGGCGCTCGCCTTCTGCATTTAAGAAAAAGAAAATCTTGTCTTTTTTGATTGGGCCTCCGACGCGGAATCCAAACTGGTTTACCGCAAAGTCGTTGATGATCAAGGGGCTTCCAGCCTTGTTGCCGTCTTTATCGAGGTAGGTTACTGTATCTCCACGAAAGTTTTGGTTGCGGGTGTTCATAAAGACCGACGCACTCACGTCGTTGCCTCCTGAGCGGGTGATCGCGTTGACACCGGCTCCGGTGAATCCGCCCTGACGCACGTCAAAGGGGGCGATGTTAACCTGAACCTCTTCGATTGCGTCGAGAGAAATCGGTGTAGAATTGGTTTGACCGCCGGGGCCTGAAGCAAGTCCGAAGCTGTTGTTAAAAATCGAACCGTCGATGGTCAGGTTGTTAAAGCGGCTGTCTGCACCAGCAAAAGACTGACCTGATCCGGCAGTAGAAGCCACCGAAGAAGGACGGCTCTGTGGGGTTAGGCGAGTAAAGTCATTGAGTGAACGGCTGAATGTCGGCAGTGAATTAAGGGCTTCCACTTTAACGTTGGTGGCCGCGCCAGTACGCTGTGAATTCATAAGCTCGCTTTTGGACGCCACTACGTCTACGTCGCCGAGTGTTGTGGTTTTGACGCCAACGGTAATGTTGAGGCGAAGGGATTGGCCCAAACTGAAGAAAAGGCCTCCGAGTTCTTCGTTGCCTACTCCAGAAGTCACCTCGACGAGGTAGGGTCCGCCAATGCGCAAACCGTCTAGTGCGTAGCGGCCGCTGTTGTCGGTAACTGCGGTGTAGCGGCTGCCTGTAGGCTGGTGGGTTACGACTACTTTGGCGTCGTTGACCTGCTGGCCTGTTGGGTTGAGTACGCGACCGTTGATGGACGCGGTGGTGATGTTTTGAGCTGACATCGCGACCGAAGACAGCGATAGAATCAATGCAAATAACTTCGAGATGGTGATTTTCATGGGGGGTAATTATTTGACGCAAAACTACCAAGTTGTTCAGCACAAAGGTTTAACAGAACAACAAGTGAGGTTAACAAATTGTTAAATCACCCATTGCCCCGCATCGGCCAACAGCCCCGAACTCATGCAAATCTCAGCAGCTTGGCGCCCTTCTCCACAGCCTGCCCGGCCTGCACATAGACCTCGGCAATTGCTCCAGAAGAGGGGCTTTTGAGGTTGTTTTCCATCTTCATGGCTTCGAGTACGATCAGGGTCTGGCCTTGTTCTATTGCGGAACCTGCGGTGGCGTCGACCCGAAGCACCAAGCCGGGCATCGGAGCCAGAAGAACTTCAGGCCCTTTGATCGCGGTTGCCGTCATGCCCAACTCGTCGAGCAGCAGGTCAATGGGTCGAACCGAGCGCACCACGTGCACGTCTCCGTCGATCCACCACTCGGAACGCTTATCCTCAGGACTGTAGGCCATTAAAAAGGCGGTTTTGGCAAGCGATCCCTTTTGAATGAGGAACTCTCGACCAGAAACCTGCTTAATGTCCCATTCTCCGAGGCCCTCGGGGAAGCTAAATTCCTGGTCTCCCAGTTGGTGTATGCGCATGCTCTAAAAGTAAGGCAGGCACGTTAGTTGTACATTTGCCACCGCTATGATTATTCAAATTTCGCAGTTCATCCTTGGACTTTCGCTGCTTGTCGTGCTTCACGAACTCGGCCACTTTATTCCCGCAATTGCCTTTCGCACTCGAGTCGAGAAGTTTTATCTTTTTTTTAATCCTTGGTTTTCACTATTTAAAACCAACATTCGCGGAACCGAGGTCGGCATTGGCTGGCTACCTCTGGGAGGCTACGTCAAAATTGCCGGCATGGTCGACGAGTCCATGGATACCGACGGGCTCAAGGAGGAGCCCAAGCCCTACGAATACCGCAGCAAGAAGCCATGGCAGCGCCTCATCATTATTATGGGCGGAGTTATCGTGAACTTCTTGGTTGCCGTGATTATTTATGCGGGCATGGGTTCCTACTACGGCGAGAAGTACGTCGATACCGCCGACCTCAAGGGCGGAATTTGGGCCACCGAAGTCGCTCAGATTATGGGCATCAAGTCGGGAGACGTTCCGGTCGCGGTGGGCGGTCGCGAGATCGCGCGCTTCGACGAGGTTAGTGTCGAAATGCTTTTGAATGCAGGCTCCAACCTCACCGTGCTGCGCGAAGGCGAGCGGGTGGACTTGCCCATAACCTCAGAATTTATTGCCAAGGCAATTGCAGAGAAGGCTCCGTGGATGTTTCCGCGAGTTCCCTACGTTGTTAAAGAGTTTGCGCCAGGAAGTCCCGCTGAAAAGTCCGGAATGCAAAAAGGCGATGCCCTCGTTGCCCTTAACGGCGAGGAGCTGGTCTATTTTGACGAATACCTCGATCGCATCCCTAATTTATCGGGAACCGAGGTTACGGTGACCGTGGATCGGGGCGGCGAGCGCCTTGATTTGCCCCTGCGCGTGAGCGACGAAGGCAAAATGGGAGTCTACTATCAAGATAATTTGGCGGCCTTCTTCCCGGTGAAAACCGAACAGCACGGCGGCTTTGAGGCCCTGACCTACGGATGGAGTCGTGCCGTATCGACCCTTTCCTCCTACGCCAGGCAGATCAAGCTGATCTTTCAGCCGGAGACCGGCGCTTACAAAGAGGCAGGCGGATTTTTAACCATTCTTAAGCAGTACCCCAGCACTTGGGATTGGGAGCATTTCTGGGGGTTCACCGCCTTTTTGAGTCTTGCGCTTGCCTTTTTAAACGCGTTACCCATTCCGGCTTTGGACGGAGGGCATGCTGTTTTTGCCATTATTGAGTGGGTAACGGGGCGCGCTCCTAGCACCCGAGTATTGGAAGTTGCCCAAATGATTGGGTTCTTTTTGCTCCTTACGCTTATTGTTCTGGCCAACGGCAATGACCTGCTCAAAGCCCTTGGGCTTTAGCGCAGCCTAGCTGCGCGCAGCTAGTAGCCAGTAACTAGTTGCTGGGCCTTAGCCGAGGGCCACGTCCAGCGACATCATGACGGCAAAGCCCGCGATGAATCCCAGGGTGGCAATGTCGGTATACTTGTCCCGCTGGGTTTCGGGAATTACTTCTTCAACGACGACATAGATCATTGCTCCTGCCGCAAAGGCGAGGGCGAAGGGCAGCACTGGCTGCATATAGATTACGGCAACGGCGCCAATCACTCCGGCGATGGGTTCGACGATGGCAGAGAGTTGTCCGTACCAAAAACTGCGAAAGCGCGACACGCCCTGGCGGCGAAGGGGGAAGGCCACCGCAACCCCTTCTGGGAAGTTTTGAAGACCAATTCCAATGGCGAGGGCAACGGCCGCTCCGAGGGAGGCTCCGTCGATTCCTGCGGCGTAGGCACCAAAGGCAACACCCACAGCCAGGCCTTCGGGAATGTTGTGCAGGGTGATGGCCAGTACGAGCAGGGTCGTTGGCTTCCAGTCGGTTTTGACGCCTTCGACTTCAGAGGGGCCAAAGTTGATGTGCAGGTGGGGGATCAGTTTGTCAAGGCCAAACAAGAACAGGGAGCCGGCAAGGAATCCGAGTACCGGCGGCACCCAGGGAATGTAGCCCTGAGCCTCCGACATTTCGATGGATGGGGCGAGCAGGCTCCAGTAGCTTGCGGCAATCATCACTCCGCCCGTGAATCCGAGCATTCCGTCGAGTACTCGGCGCGGAATTTCTTTGAACAAAAAAACCAAGGCGGCCCCGGAGGCAGTTACCAGCCAGGTGAAGGTGGTCGCCAAGAAGGCGAGCAGTACCGGATGGTATTGACTAAGCGTTTCTAAGAAAGTATTACTCATAGTGCGAATTAAAGGTACGTCGCGAAATTTTGCCCTAGGTTTGCCTTATGGTGTCAAGGGTACAGGCGGAATTTGACCTTCCAGAGGGTAAGTCAGTTTTTTTTGCAAGTGATTTGCACTTGGGCGCGCCCAATGCTGCGTCCAGCGCAGAGCGCGAACGCGCCTTTGTGGCCTGGATGGATTCGGTGAAGCCCCGAGCTGCCGCGCTCTACCTGGTTGGCGACGTTTTTGACTTTTGGTTTGAATACCAGCGTGCCATTCCCAAGGGCTTTGCCCGCATTCAGGGCCGGCTGGCGCAGTGG
>DALYCS010000004.1:0-3492 GCA_031973615.1 Flavobacterium sp.
CGGGAGCACTATATCCCATATTCATATTTGGCCCTTGTAATGAAAAAGGCAGTGTGGAGCCTATTTGTATGGCTAATGGATCCGACATTTCTGCAGAAGGATACGCAGTTGGGTAATTCGGATATTTAATATCTAATGCCCTTCCAAGCCATCCACTATCAAGGTTCTGATTACTTCCTGATGCCGTAAACCAAATATCGGTTGCTCTAAAATGGCTATAATTAGGATTTGGATAGGAAACACCTTGAACAATCATCATTTTGCCATTATCATACAGATTTTTCATTTCTGTCATTGCCGGATGAAGTCCCGTTGAGCTATTATTGTTTAAGGTTAACACGCTAGATTCGGCCATTAATATATTCGATCGCGCATTAAATAGTTTGCTCCATTGATCTAATGGGAACACCGTATTTAATCCGTCATTTCCTCCATTTTGTTGAATAATAACTAATATTTTGCCACAATTTATGGCAGAAAGAGCCATTTTTTCTAGTGTTAAACTATCAAACTCTGAAGATGCCATTACCGGAATTCCTCTTAATAATAAAGGAGCCGAGGCTAATGCAGTTGTTTTTATAAAATTTCTTCTTTTCATAATTTCTACATTAATTGATATTCTGATAACTGAGTGATAGCAAGTAATAAACTTTTCAAACGTGATTTAACGGTATTTGTATAACTCACATTTGTTGGATTGCTGATATAGTTATTCCAAGCGGTTGTCCAATAGTTATTGTTAACTTGATTGGATAACAAATTTTGTGTTTTTAAATCTGATTGTGCAGTAGTGCTAATATCTACAGGCAATAGATATTTAACACACTCACTTACTAAAGCATCTGGATCTGCAATGGTTGCTGCCGCAAATTGTGAAACCCATGCAATTACATCTACCTCAATTAGGGTTGTTAAACCGTTATAAGTGAGGTTGAATCCATTGAAAATAGCATCAATAAATGCGGCTCTTTTTTGAATGGTATTGGAATTGATCCAATATTCATGAAAATTAGGGTTTTGATAATACGCGGGCCAACCCGCAACATTAGGCATATTACCCATTGATTGATCGATAGGGACTAAAAAATTTGTATTTATGGCGCCCCAAACATAATATTGAGCATGATGATTGGTAACGTCTGAAACATTATAATTCAAGTTAAAAGTACGCATACTTCCTATAACTAAATCGAAAGGTGATTTAATGTACACACCATAATTTGCCATATCATAAAAATGTTGGCTTTTGAATAATTTATCTAAAACGGGCGCTATTTCCCAATTATTGGCTACAAAATGTTGTGCTAAAGGAACGATTACATTGGCTTCAATATTGGCATCAATGTCATAATACACAAAATAGCGATACAATCTGCGGCATATATATTCGGATACGACTTGCGTTTTTGAAAAGATCAAATCTATGAACGCATCTAATTCTGCACTTCCATTATTTGTTATAGTTGTATTATTAAAAAAAGCAGAAAATGTTTTGTTTGAGGTGTCGTGTTGCGCTGCAACAAAAGAGCTTGTTGTAGGGTGAGTATTTAGATTTTGAACCCGCCAACCGGTTAATATTTTAGCTGCAGCAATTACATCAGCTTCTGTAAATTGGCTCAATGGCTCTTTTCCAAGGGTAAAAAGTTCCATGAGTTCACGTGCAAAATTTTCATCTGGCGCACTGCTTGTATTGGCTTGATTGTTCAAATAATACATCATTGCCGGTTGTGTTGCTACATTGCGTATTAAGGTTTTAAAATTACCTAATGCATTATTCCTAAAATTTTGAATGTATTCGTGAGATATTCGAGCAGAATTAGTAGCACAATAAATATTTTGGGAAACCCTAACCGTATTAAGATCAATAGGCATGAAATGATACCAAAACCAGGTCATTTTTTCTCTTATATTTAAAGACTGATTTAAACCAAGACCTAAATTCCATAGCGTTACTCCAGTTGATCTGTAAATATTTGAAGTTATACCAACAGAATTTGAATTAAATGCATGTTGCGTCCAATCGCTTCCATAAGAAATATTTCCTTCATCGGCAAAAACATTTTGATAATAATTAACCGGTGGATTTGGTACTGTATTTGGAATGGTTAAGAGCGAATTGACACTTGAATTTAATCCAGCTTGTACTAAACCATTTGCATCGGATATTTTAATACCAAATTGTGTTCTTCGTAATAAATGCAATGCAGAAGCGGTGTTCCAAGTCCCAGAATAAGGTGTTAGACCACTTGTAATGTTTCCAATTCTATTGGTTTCAGCGCTTGAATCAATAGGTTCATACCTTCTTAAGCCATAGTCTTTTCTTTTGTATTTCTCAAACAAGGGATCATGACTTTCTTTTCTTTTAGAAAACACTTTTTTAAAAAGATTCCTTCTCGAATATTTTTTTTCCATAACGTCTGCTTAAACAATTTAGTACTAGACTATTAAAACATAAAAAAGTTTAATATTTTTTAAAAGTACTAATTTATTTTTATACAGTAAATGGATCATAAAAAAACCTTGTAAATTTGTTTTACAAGGTTAAACTATTTCAAATTGCCACATCGGCACATTGAAAATTACTTCGTTTTCTTCACGTATTGTGTTAAAATATAAATACTTTGGTTTTCTACCCTTCCTTCAATCAGGTTGGCATCGTCCCAAACGAGTTTAATGTTGTGTACGGCAGCGCCTCGTTTTGCAGTAAAAGTAGCGCCTTTTACATCTAAATCTTTTATCAAAACCACCGAGTCACCATCTTGTAAAATAACACCATTACTGTCTTTATGTACCAATTTATTTTCGTCTTCTTCTTCGCCTTCACCGGTTGCTTTTGCCCATTCTAAGGCTTCTTCATCTAAGTACATCATGTCTAGCAAATCGTTGTTTTTCAAACGGGCTAACATTCTCCACGATACAATTTGTACCGGTAAATGTTCGCTCCACATACTTTCCGATAAGCCTCTCCAGTCTTTTTCATCAGTAGTTTCTGGGTTTTCAATTTGGTCTTTTAAGTGTTTTGCAATTAATACACTATTTTCAACCGTTCTTTCATTTTTTGGGGGCAATACATACACCACTAAGTCATGTTCTGTACCGCTAATTTCGCAAACTGAACCACTACGGTCTTTCAGTTTTCTTTCTATTACACTCATTTTGAATGGATTTTACTTAATACAATAATTTGAAGCAAAGGTATAAATTGTAACAAGATGGCATAAAAAAAAGCAACTTTTTTAATGAGTTGCTTTTGAACAAATATTGAGGTATTAATTTCTGCCGCTCTCATCAGGATACAAATCTGGCAATGCATCACTTTGCCAAAATACTTTCGTCGCCACATCCATTAGCGTTAATTTTCCTTTAAAAGCAGCCCCAGTATCTACATTCCATACACACGCTTTATTCACAGGAGTAGTTTCCTTAATATTAGTCACCGGAGTATGGCCAATATAGATTTCTTTGTATATTTTTAATCGGTTAGGATAAGTC
>DALYCS010000004.1:3502-13991 GCA_031973615.1 Flavobacterium sp.
CTTCTGAAAGTTCGTTGTCCAGAGCCAATACCATTTCCCATAGTGTTCGATCCCAATAAAAAAGGGGTTTAAAATATTCGTGTTCTACGCCTTTTACATTGGTAAATCCCGCATGAATAAAGAGGCGGTTTTGATCATCAATATGATAATTTTTTAACGATTGCAAGAACGTTATATGGGCTTCTTTTTCGGAAGTTGAAATTTTTTCGTACGCCAAAGCCGTGGCTTTTCCGCCGTGTTGAAACCACAATTGTTCGTTAAAATCTACTTTGTTTCCTGTTAACCATTGCAGTACTAAATCATCGTGATTGCCTTTAATAAAAATGCAATTGTGTGATTTTTCAAGTGCGATTAAAAAATCCAAAACCGCAGGCGATTCGCTCCATCCATCAACAAAATCTCCTAAAAAAATTAAGGTGTCCTCTTTTGAAATTTTTGAACGTTCTAAAACTTGAATAAGTGCTTTGAGTCCGCCGTGAATATCGCCGATAACATAGGTTTTTCCTTTCATCATATTTATTAATCAAAAATAAGCAGAAGCATCAGTTGGATTAAGGCACTTTATTACCCATGCTTTCGGTCCAAATTGCAAACCAATCTTGTGCGTCTAACACCAATGATTTGGCCTTCATTAATTGTTGTATACGACTCACGTTAATCGTTCCTGCTACCGGTAAAACATGGGCAGGATGTTGTAAGATCCATGCCAATAGTAGCAAATCAGCACCCACGTGATATTTTTCTACCAACTTAGAAAACAACAATTTTAAACGCTGCGTTTGTTCGGTATTTTCTCTAAAAACAACCCCTAACGGATTCCATGCCATCGGTTGAATGTTATGCAACTGCATATAGTCTAAACTTCCATCGGTCATGGCTTCATGATTTGTGGCCGAAAACTGAATTTGATTGAAATCAATTTCAGTTTTTTGACGCAATAATTCGGTTTGTGAGGACGTAAAGTTAGACACACCAAACGAACGAATCTTACCCGCTGTTTTTAATTGCTCTACTGCTTTAGCAATTTCATCGGCTTGCATTAATGGGCTTGGACGGTGCAAGAGTAATACATCTAAATAGTCAGTTTGAAGATTTTTCAATGAAGTCTCTACCGACCAAATAATGTACTCTTTTGAGTAATTATAGTGTTTTATCTTATTTTCTGGTCGATTTTCAGACACATATTGGATCCCACATTTAGATATCAATTGAATTTTTTCGCGGTCAATTTTAGCATCAGCCCAAGCTTTTCCAAAACTAGCTTCGGTAGTATAGCCACCATAAATATCGGCATGATCAAAAGAACTGATGCCGTTTTCAAAAAACAGATGAATTAAGTGGTTCATTTCCTTTGTGTTGAGGTTTTTATCCCAAACCCCCCAATTCATTACTCCGGCAATAATAGGTGATAATTGTATTGACATAGTCGACGTAATTTTTAAATTTTTCTTAAAATTATAAAAATAGAATCATAAAAGAGGCATAATTTCCCCTTTTTTTATTGTTTTTTAACGCAATGTTAACAACGAATAACTAAAAAAAATTACAATTTGCACCGTTAAAAATTGTTGTTAATTTCAAAGTCTCAATTAAAACCTAAAAATGGAAGAAAATACATCGACATTAGACATTAGAGCCATCAACGAAAAGATAGAACGTGAAAGTGCTTTTATTGACTTGCTTACCATGGAAATGAACAAAGTGATTGTAGGTCAAAAGCACATGGTAGAACGATTATTGATTGGATTATTAGGACAAGGACACATCTTATTGGAAGGGGTACCTGGGCTAGCAAAAACCTTAGCTATCAATACGCTTTCGCAAGCCGTTCATGGTTCGTTTAGCCGCATACAGTTTACACCTGATTTATTGCCTGCGGATGTGGTAGGTACCATGATTTATAACATCAAGCAAAATGATTTTACCATTCGTAAAGGGCCTATTTTTGCCAATTTCGTATTAGCCGATGAAATCAATCGTGCTCCCGCTAAAGTACAGTCGGCGTTATTGGAAGCCATGCAAGAAAAGCAGGTAACTATTGGCGATGAAACCTTTAAATTGGACAAGCCCTTTTTAGTAATGGCTACTCAAAACCCTGTGGATCAAGAAGGAACGTATCCGTTACCGGAAGCACAAGTAGACCGTTTCATGTTAAAAGTGGTTATAGATTATCCAAAAATGGACGATGAGCGTTTGGTGATTCGTCAAAATTTAAAAGGAGCTTTTGAAAAAGTAAACGAAGTGGTTTCTTTGGAACAAATACTGAAAGCACAAGAAGCCGTTCGCGAAGTCTATATGGATGAGAAAATTGAAAAATACATCTTAGACATTATTTTTGCTACGCGTTATCCCGAAAAATACAAATTAGAAAATTTAAAGCCGTTGATCAGTTTTGGTGCATCGCCACGAGGAAGTATCAATTTGGCAACAGCTGCAAAATGCTATGCATTCATCAAACGAAGAGGTTATGTCATTCCAGAAGATGTTCGTGCGGTGGTGTATGATGTATTGCGTCACAGAATCGGAATCACTTATGAAGCCGAAGCTGAAAATGTGACAACGGAAGACATCATTAGCAAAATTGTAAACGAAATCGAAGTGCCTTAAAAAGTGATTAGGGAATAGTGATTAGGCATTAGTAACATGTCTATAATCATTTGCCTTTTACCCTTTGCCTGTTAAAAATGGATACCAAAGAAATTCTAAAGAAAGTTCGAAAAATTGAAATCAAAACCCGAAGATTGAGTGATCACATCTTTTCGGGAGAATACCATACATCTTTTAAGGGACGAGGAATGACGTTTTCGGAAGTGCGTCAATACCAATATGGAGACGATGTTCGAGCCATCGATTGGAACGTTACAGCACGTTACAACGAACCTTTTGTTAAGGTATTTGAAGAGGAACGCGAATTGACGATGATGTTGGTTGTGGATATTTCGGGTTCGGAAAGTTTTGGTACCAAAAACCAACAAAAATGCGACATGATTACCGAAATTGCAGCCACATTAGCTTTTTCGGCCACTCAAAATAATGATAAAATTGGATTGTTGTTGTTTTCCGATCAAATCGAATTGTATATCCCGCCCAAAAAAGGTAAGTCACACGTATTACGCATTATTCGTGAATTGATAGAGTTTGAGCCCAAAAGTAAAAAAACCGATTTATCGCATGCCTTAAAATATTTATCGAGCGTGATGAAAAAGAAGGCCATTGTTTTTGTTATCTCCGATTTTATGGCAACATCCTACGAGCACACCTTAAAAATTGCTTCGAAACGACATGATGTAACAGGAATTCGAGTTTTTGATCCAAGAGAAGAGCACCTTCCAAACATCGGAATTGTAAATATGTTAGATGCTGAAACAGGAGAAACCTTAGTTGTCGATACCAACTCAAAATCAGTTCGACAAAACTATGAAACGCATTATCGTGAAAATGTAACCTATTTCAAAGACATTTTTTCCAAATGTGGTGCAGGAACGATCAGTTCAAGAGTAGACGAAAGTTATGTAACCAAATTATTAGGGTATTTTAAAGCGAGAAATTGAGAAAAATGAAAAAGACGATTTACATCCATATTGCTTTGCTTTTTGGTTTTTTTGGGTTTTCCCAAAAAATTACCACTTCAATAGATTCTTCCCAAATCAAAATTGGTTCCCAATTTCATTTGACCCTAAAGGCATCGGTTTCAGCCAAAGACAAAGTAGTTTTCCCTGAAGGCAAATTTTTTGGTGCCCTGGAAATTTTAGCATCCTATCCAATTGACACGATTAAAAACCAAAATCAAATAGAATTGATCAAAAAATATGGATTAACGCAATTTGACTCGGGCCGTTATACCATCCCAAAATTATTGGTAAAAATAAACAATGCATTCGTTCGTACGGATTCGCTTTCTATAGTAGTCAATTCGGTTAAAGTGGACACAACCAAACAACAAATGCATGATATCAAAAACATTATTGCCACTGAGGAAGAACCGGGGAGTGAATGGTGGAAATGGTTGGTTTTATTGTTGTTAATAATTGCTTCGGGTTTTGGGTCTTATTTTATCATCAAAAAAATTCAAAAAAGAGATGAAACGGCCGATGAATTTTTTGCTTCGCCTATAGAAAAAGCCATTGCCTATCTTCAAAATTTAGATAAGAAACAATTACTCCAAAAAGGAGAAGTCAAAGAATACTATTCGGAGATGACTGATATTGCGCGCACTTACATCGAAGAATCGGTAAAAGTTCCAGCGATGGAAAGTACTTCGAGCGAATTGATTACCGCACTGAAAAAAGCGATTTCTGAGAAGAAAATGTTCATCAATAGAGCCGAGTTAGATCAATTTAAGGCGGTGTTAGAAAACGCCGATTTGGTTAAATTTGCCAAATCAAAACCTTTGCAATTTGAAATCGAAAAAGACAAAGGAATTATCGATAAATTTTTAATTATCATAGATAAAGCCCTGCCTCGAACTGAAGCCGAAGCTGAAGTACTATTTGCCGAAGAAGTTCGCAAAAAAGAACTAAAAAAGCAAAAGTTTAAACGGACAGTCCTAGCTGTTGGAATAGCAGCATCTCTCTTTATCGTAGCGGTATCTATATTTTTATATACCATCGGTTTTGACTATCTAAAAGAAAATTATTTTGGGTATTCTACAGCTGAATTACTGGAAAAAGAATGGGTTTCTTCAGAATACGGAGCACCTGCAATTGTAATAGAAACCCCAAAGGTGTTGCAACGCAATAACGACGAAAAAATTCAAAACAACTTGCCAGAAAACGTAAAATCAACCAATCGCTTTATGTATGGCAGTATTGTGGATGATTTTTCAATCGTATTAATTACCACAGCCTTTAAAGACACAACCCGATTAGATTTGGATGTCGCACTTGAAAATGATTTGAAAGAATTGGAGCGTTTTGGCGCAAAAAACATCATCGTTAAAACTGCCGATTTTGAAAATGTAAAAGGGTTATCTGGGAAAAAGTCTTTTGGAACGTTCACCGCTTTCAATCCGAAAACCGAAGAAGAGCAAAAGATGAGCTATGAAATTGTTGTGTTTGCGCAATCGGGTGGTGCACAGGAATTTTTCTTAATATATAAAGAAGATGACGAACACGCCAAACAAATTACAGAAAAGATTCAAAATTCAATCGAACTAAGAAAAGCAAAGCAATAATGGGGAAAGTAACCTTTTTAAATCCGGAATTTTTGTGGCTGTTTTTGGTAATACCGTTAGCAATAGCATGGTTGTTTTATAAACGAAATCAACTTTCGGCAACAATAACCCTACCTACAATTGCACCTTTTGTGGGGCGTCGTACTTTTTTAGCGAAAGTTAAGCCTCTTCTGTTTGTTTTGCGATTGTTGGCATTGAGTGCTATTATTATTGCCTTAGCGCGTCCGAGAAGTGTAGATGTAACCTCAAAATCAAAGATGACAAAAGGTGTTGATATTGTGATGGCTATAGATGTTTCGAGCAGTATGTTGGCAAATGATTTAAAACCCAATAGATTAGAAGCACTAAAAAAAGTAGCTTCAACTTTTGTACAAGATCGCGTAAATGATCGTATTGGATTAGTAGTGTATGCCGGAGAAAGTTATACCCGAACACCAGTTACTTCCGACAAAGCGATTTTGTTGCAATCCTTAAAAACCATTACATATGATGATAGTGTATTAGCTGATGGAACGGGTATTGGCGTGGGTTTAGCTACCGCTATCAATCGCATTAAAGACAGTAAAGCCAAAAGTAGAATTATGATTTTATTGACCGATGGCGTTAACAACTCCGGTACTATTGACCCAAGAACTGCAGCAGATATTGCCAAAGAATATGGAATAAAAGTATACACTATTGGAATCGGCACAAACGGCAACGCTCTTTTTCCTGTAGCAAAAGATGCCAATGGTAAATTGGTATTCAGAATGATGCCGGTCGAAATCGATCAAAAATTAATGCAAGAAATTGCAAAAACAACCGATGCAAAATATTTTAGAGCGACATCCAACCGAAAATTACAAGCCATATACGACGAAATCAATACCCTCGAAACTACTGAAATCAACGAGCAAAAATTTTATAATTACGATGAAAAATATAAAATATTTGCCCTAATAGCCTTTGTTTTATTGGGAATTGAAGTACTCGCTCGAAATACTGTTTTTAGAGGAATCGTTTAGAAGAATTATCATGTTTGAACTAGAAAGCCCAATCTATTTTTATTTGTTCACCCTAATTCCATTAGTGGTTGCTTTTTTTCTATTCAATTTGTTTTGGAAAAGAAGACAACAAGCTGCTTTTGCGGATATGGCCTTATTTCAAAAATTAAGTCCGGAACAATCTGCCTTTAAATCGGTTTTAAAATTAGGTATTGTGCTAGCTGCATTAGCGTGTGTCATTATTGCTTTGGTCAATCCAAAGATGGGAACCAAAATGGAAACGGTGAAACGCCAGGGGATTGATATTGTATTTGCTGTCGACATCTCAAAAAGTATGTTAGCAGAAGATATCGCGCCCAATCGATTGGAAAAAACCAAACAATTGGTTTCGCAAATTATCAACCAATTAGGAAATGATCGTGTTGGAATAGTGGGATATGCCGGTAGCGCCTACCCAGTATTGCCCATGACTACTGATTATAGCATTGCCAAAATGTATTTGCAAAGCATGAATCCCAATATGGTTTCTGCTCAGGGGACTGCTTTCAATGATGCTATTAAACTTTCGGTAGATTATTTTGACATTAAGGATACGAGTAAGTTAATTATACTCGTTTCCGACGGAGAAGATCACGGAGATGGAGCCGAGGAGGCTATTGCAATGGCTAAAGAAAAAGGGGTTCGTATTGTAACAATTGGTGTGGGAACAGAAAAAGGAGGTTTGATTCCGTTGAAAGATTCCGCCGGAAGGATATCGGGGTACAAGAAAGATCAAAAAGGAGAAAATGTGATCACGAAATTATATCCTGACGTACTCAATAATATTGCGACACAAACCCAATCGAAATATATTGGAGGCACCAACACAAAAGAGGTGGTGGAAGAAATTAAAAAAGCCTTAGATAAAATAGAAAAATCAGAATTTGAATCCCAACAAATAGCCGATTTTGAATCACAGTATCAATGGTTTTTAGGCCTTGGCTTTCTGTTGCTTTTAGCCGACATTTTTTTGTTGGAGAAAAAAACGAATTGGGTGCAAAAGTTGAATTTATTTAACGAGAAAAAACATGAATAAGATCATCTATAGTATTGTTTTATTAATCAGTGGATTTCTTTTCAGTCAGGAGCGTGATAAAAACCTGTACAACGGAAACCAATCCTTTGCGCAAAAAAACTATGCAACAGCCGAAGCTGATTTTCGGGTTACAGAATCTAAAAAATCACCAAAAAAAGCAATAGCGGGATACAATTTAGGCAACAGTATTTACCGTCAAAATCAATATGGCGAAGCACAAATTAAGTACATTCAAGCGTTGGAGTTTGCCAAAACAAAAACGGAGAAACACCGCATCTATCACAATTTAGGAAATACCTTTATGATGGATAAAAATTATGAAGCGGCCGCAGAAGCTTATAAAAACGCATTGCGTAACAATCCGTCAGACGAAGAAACGCGGTACAATTATGCATTGGCTAAAAAGAAGAAAAAAGAAAACCCACCCAAAGACAATAAAAAAGACAAAAAAGGCGGCGGCGGACAAGATCAAAAGCCTCAACCCAAAAATGACGACGGCAATAAAGACAAAGGAAACGATAAAAAAGATTCCGATAAAGACCAACAAAACAACAAAGACAAACAAGGCGATAAGCAACAAAGCAAAGGTGATGGCGATAAAAAAGAAGATAAAAACGATTCGCCAAAACCAAGTGGTGCCGACAAACAACGCATCGATAATATTTTAGATGCCGTTAATAATGCCGAGAAGAAAGTGCAAGACAAAGTGAATGCTAAAAAAGTAAAAGCGCGTCCGGCCTCAAATGAAAAAGATTGGTAAATCATGAAAAAAAGTGTAGTTGTATTTTTTTTATTTCTGTATTCGTTTGTAGCAGCACAAGTAAAATTTGAAGCACAAACCGATAGAGATGTATATGGTTTAAACGAGCGATTTCCAATTGCGTTCTCTATCAATAACGAAGGAGATAATTTCCAAGGGCCAAAATTCCCAGGATTCAAGGCAGAAGGGCCTTTTATCAATAAAGGAAACCAAACTTCTATTACCATAATTAATGGGAAAATGACCCAAAAAAGGGAAATTACAACCCAGGTCGTTTATTATTTAACACCCACAAAAAAAGGAACCTTTACTATCGGTTCCGCGAGCATCGAATTCAATGGAACTGTATATAAAACGGTTCCAATTAAAATCACTATTTCAGACCCTATTCAAATGCCGAGTTATCCTGGCCAAAACCAGAGACAACAACAAAACTATAATTTTGGCGAAGGCATTCACTTAGTGGGTGAGTTATCCACCAAAACAGCTTATGTCAATGAGCCGGTTACCGTAATATATAAGCTTTATTTTCCCTACAACAGTTCGGTTTCCAACTTACGTAATTTTCAAGCGCCAAAATACCAAGATTTTTGGAGTCAGTACATTGATATGAAACAATTACGTGCTGAAAAAGGTAAATATAATGGCAAAGACTACAGTGTTGTGGCCCTACGAAAAGTTATATTATATCCATTGGAAGCAGGTTCAAAACGAATTGAACCATTTAAAATTGATGTAGATGCTGAGGTGCCCACAGGAAGAAGTGACTGGTTTGGCCGAATGGAAATGACAACAGTTGAAAAAGCACTCTCTACCGGAATGCAAACCATAACCGTGAAGCCCCTTCCTGAAAAAGGTAAACCAGCTAGTTTTACTGGTGCTGTTGGAGCGTTTGATTTTAAAGTGATTCCTTCCAAAACCAAATTGAAAGCTGGGGAATCCCTTGATTTGGAAGTCAGTGTGTCTGGAAAAGGAAATTTAAAATTGTTTACACTTCCTAAACCAGTAGTGCCAAACTCGTTAGAAATGTATGATCCTGCACACCAAGAAAATGTACAAACTCCGGTTACAGGAATGATTGGAAAAGTTTCTGATAGATATACTATAATTCCGCAATTTAAAGGGAAATACACCATCAAACCCATTACTTTTTCTTATTATGATGTAAAAACGAGCTCATATAAAACGATTGCTTCACAAGAGATTACCATTGATGTTTTAGAAGGAGATGGAGTTTTGGCAGCAAGCAACACAAAAACCAACAAACAGGTAATACAGAAAAAACAAGTATTCCAATACAACAAATTAAAATCAGAATTCGACGTCAAATCAAAAGTAGATTTCTTAGGATCCGGATTGTTTTATAGTTTGTTGATAGCGCCCTTATTGTTGATTCCGGTAGTAGTTGTCTTGCGCAAACAAAAAGAAGCAAAAGATGCTGATGCTTTTGGCAACCGAGTGCGAAAAAACAACAGATTAGTGAAAAAATATTTGTCGGATGCGAAAAAACAAATGGGCGATAAAGTTCCATTTTACCTGGCGATGGAAAAAGCACTTCACAACTTCTTAAAAGCCAAATTACACATCGAAACTGTGGAAATGAGCAAAGACAATATTGTAGAATTGTTACAACAAAAAAATGCTAACGAATCCAGTATTACTCAATTTATGGCGTTAATGAATGATTGCGAATTTGCACGCTATGCGCCGGCAACAGATACTGCTATGAACAATGATTTTGACCGAGCCATAGAAATAATTACGGACCTTGAAAAACAATTGAAATCATGAGAAGCACCATCGTACTATTCTTTTTGTTTTTGATTTCATTTGCTAAGGCAAACGAATCCATTGATGCTACTTTCAAAACCGCAAATGAGTTATACAACAAAGAAAAATTCTCTGAAGCAATACAATCTTTTGAACGTATAGTTAACCAAGGTCGCGAATCGGCCGATTTATATTTTAATATTGCCAATTGTTATTACAAACTGGGAAAAGTGGCGCCGTCTATTTATTATTATGAAAAAGCATTGCTTTTAAACCCCGATGATGAAGCTGTTCAAACAAACTTGTCGTTTGCTCAAAAAATGGCTATAGACGATATTAAAACACTTCCTGAAGTAGGGTTCAAGAAAATGCTAAAAGAGTATACGCGGGTTTTTCATTACGATACCTGGGCATGGTTTGCTGTTTTTTTAGCCTTTTTGAGTTTACTCTCGTTTTTAGGGTATTATTTCGGGACTACTGTCTTACTAAAACGCACTTTTTTCACTTTATTCCTCTTGTTTTTAGTTGGGATTGGTGTTGCGGTTTTTTCAGCTTTTTTGCAAAAAAAATGGGTTTCAAATTACAATCCGGCTATCGTTTTTGCTGAATCGACTACTTTAAAAGCTGCACCCAAAACGAGTTCGGAAGATGTGCTGACTTTACACGAAGGCACAAAAGTATTTGTATTGGAAACACTCGGAAATTGGTCACAGGTTGAATTAACCGAC
>DALYCS010000004.1:14001-20549 GCA_031973615.1 Flavobacterium sp.
GATAAAGAAGCAATAAGGGAAGTGAAAAACTAGTATTCGGTGTTCGGTTTTTAGATTTGTTAACCGATGCTTTTCGAAGTTTTTACTCTGCACTCTCAACTCCCGACTTCAAACTGCCATACCACTCTTCAATCGAAGGATAAATTGCTTTAGCAGTATTTTGAATGGGGTGATAAAAAAGCGAATGCTCTTGTGTTTCTTTAGCAATTAGTAGGTTGTCGATGTTGATTTTCTCCACAATAAAAAGAACCACACTCAAAGTTAACATCATTTTCAGCAGACTAAAAATGATACCCGCAATTTTGTTGATTCCACCTAAAAAAGCAATATTAAAAATTTTTGTGAGCACTTTAGCACTCAGGTGAATGCCAATCAGTACCAATATAAATGTCAGTATAAATGCGGTGGTAGTGATGTATTTTGAATGCCACGTTGGAAAAATATCCAAAAAAACAGCACCCACCCAATTCGAAAACTTGAGGGCTACATATATTCCAACTAGTAATCCTATAAACGAAGCGACTTCCACAAAAAAGCCATTTTTAAACCCTTTATACACGGCAAAACCTAATAAAATGGCAAAAACAATATCAATAAAACTCATTTGAAAGAAAATAGATTAAAGAACAAAGATAAAAGAATTGCTGAAACTGGTTTTCTGTTCTTATCTTTGCATGAAATTTGGTAATTGGTTATCGGTAATAGGTCATAGGAACCCATTACCCATCACCCATCACTTAAAAACCAAAAAAATGTCTAGAGACGAACAATTAAAACAACGTTGGGAAAGCGTTGTCAACATATTATCCAATAAATTCTCAGGTGGAGAAGACCTTGATTTAGAAGGAATCATCTACTTAATTGGCGTACAAGAATTAGGGAAAATACATGCCACATTTAAAAAAGATGAAAAAGTAAACCTCATGCATATAGCCATATGTAGGTTGTTAGAGCCTTATGGGTATTATGAATTTGAATATTTTGATAACGAAGGTTGGCCCCATTATAAGACCAAAGAAGAATTACCACCGCTTAAAGCAGGCGAGCAAGCGGTACTAATGAAAGAAGCAATTGTAAGCTACTTTTTAGAGAAAGAATTGATTGATTAAAACTAATTACTAATCACTTTTCACTAATCACTAAAAATCACTAAATTTGCACCTTTATACCCAAAGTGATGATAGATACGATTAAAGCCCATATTGAAGAAGTAAACGCTTTTCAAACCGACAATAAAGAACAATTAGAGGCCTTCCGCATCAAATATTTAGGAAGCAAAGGCTTGATGAAAGACTTTTTTGCCGAATTTAAAAATGTTCCAAACGAACAAAAAGCGGTATTTGGACAAGTAATCAACGAATTGAAAACTTTGGCTGAATCCAAAGTAAAAACTATTCAAGACGTTTTAGAGAATAAAGAAGAAGTAAAAGGTATTTATGGCGACACCACGCGTCCGGGAGAAGCTGTGCCCGTTGGTTCACGTCATCCTATTTCTATAGTAAAAAATCAAATTATTGATATTTTTTCAACGATTGGTTTTAATGTGTCCGAAGGTCCAGAAATTGAAGACGATTGGCACAATTTTACCGCATTAAATTTACCCGAATACCATCCGGCAAGAGATATGCAGGATACGTTTTTCATTCAAACCAATCCGGATGTTTTATTGCGAACACATACCTCATCGGTGCAAGTGCGCTACATGGAAAACAACAAACCACCCATTCGTACAATTTCTCCGGGTAGAGTTTTCCGTAATGAAGCCGTTTCATCGCGTTCGCACTGTATTTTCCATCAAGTAGAAGGTTTGTATATAGACAAAGACGTTTCCTTTGCCGATTTAAAGCAAACCTTGTTATATTTTACCAAAGAAATGTTCGGAAAATCGAAAATCCGATTACGTCCTTCGTATTTTCCATTTACAGAACCCAGTGCGGAGATTGATATTTATTGGGGATTAAAAACCGAAACAGATTATCGAATTACCAAAGGAACGGGTTGGTTAGAAATTGGTGGTTGCGGCATGGTAGATCCAAATGTATTGAAAAACTGCGGCATCAATCCAGAGGAACACACCGGTTTTGCTTTCGGAATGGGTGTGGAGCGAATTGCAATGTTGTTATACCAAATTGGTGATATCCGTATGTTTTATGAAAACGACGTTCGTTTCTTGGAGCAATTCAAATCAAGTTTATAATTAAGATAAAGTCTTACAACTATTTCAATGAAAAAAGACATTATCATCCCAAAAGTAGAAGGCGTTTACATTGTAGCTTTTCAAGAATGGAACGACGATTTCATGGAAAATTCTTGGTATGCGTATTTGATAAATGATACGGATAATTTATTAGAAATGGCTATGGTAGTTTCGCGAGCTTATGGTTTAATAAAAGGAGAAGAGCGCAAAACTGGAACGTTTCGTCATGCGTTTGCGAAGGTCGAACCCAAAACCGCTGTTAAAGTAGAATTATTAGAAAACAATGTTTTGCAATTGAATAACGAATTCATGTTGTCCTATTTCTCAAACGGACAATTATTCGACAAAACTTTTGTTTTTAGGACCAATTCCATCAACGAAAAAGCCACTGCCGATTTACCCATCATCAACAAAAGAGGCGTATTTGCGAATTAATTTATTCACCAAATAGTAAACATAAGAAAACTTATATGAACTCATATATACAAAGAACTTTTCACACTTTCTTATATGACTAATATGTTTAAAATCAACCAAAAACAGCTTTATCCTTACATCAATTAGAAAATATTTTTACCTTTAAGAAATTTTTCATCCCAACAAAATGAAACCATTTCTTATCGCTTTAGCCTTTTTAACGACTACTTTTTCACAAGCACAAGATTTTGCCAAACACGTCAATCCCTTTATTGGAACGGGCGGTCACGGCCATACGTTTCCAGGTGCAACGGTGCCTTACGGAATGGTGCAGCTTTCTCCTGATACTAGAATCGATGGCAGCTGGGATGGCTGTGGCGGTTATCATTATTCCGATAATGTGATTTACGGATTTTCGCACACGCATTTGAATGGCACCGGTGTTTCCGATTATGGTGATATCATGCTAATGCCAACGATGGGCGAAGCATCGTTTGAGAATAAAGTGTATGCTTCTACTTTTTTGCATGCCAATGAAAAAGCGTCTGCTGGATTTTACTCCGTGAAATTAGATAAACACAATATTGATGTGCGTTTAACCGCATCTACACGTGTAGGTTTTCATGAATATACATTTAATAAAGACGGTCAAGCCAATATTATTTTAGATTTGAATCACCGCGACAAGCTATTGGAAGGTAGCATTCGAGTTGTTGACAACAAAACTATTGAAGTATTAAGAAGAAGCGAAGCTTGGGCGAAAGATCAATATGTTTATGCACGAATAGAATTTAATGTGCCATTAATAGTAAGCATTGCTCGAGGAAAAAACAAACCAAAAGATTTATACACAGGTGATGAAGAATTAAAAATCAGTTTCTCCAAACAAGTCATAAAAGGCGAAAAAATCCTTGTAAAAGTTGCACTTTCGCCAACGAGTTATGAAGGGGCCAAATTAAACAGTTCTGAAATCAAACATTGGGATTTTGATAAAGTTAAAAAAGAGGCAGAAACCCTTTGGAACAAAGAATTATCAAAAATTGAAGTCACTTCCAATGACACAGACAAGTTGGCTATTTTCTATACGGCTTTGTATCACACCATGATGCAACCGAATATTGCGCAAGACATCGACGGGAAATACCGCGGGCGAGACAACCAAATTCATCAAGCAGAGGGTTTTGATTATTATACCGTGTTCTCACTTTGGGATACCTTTAGAGGCGCGCACCCGTTGTATACCTTGATTGATAAAAAACGAACTTCCGATTACATCAATACGTTCATCAAGCAATATGAACAAGGTGGCAGATTGCCCGTTTGGGAATTGGCGTCGAATGAAACCGATTGCATGATTGGCTATCATTCGGTTTCTGTAATTGCCGATGCGATGGCAAAATGTATAACCGGTTTTGATTATGAAAAAGCCTTTGAAGCCAGTAAAGCCTCAGCTATGCGCGATGTTTTAGGGTTAGAAGCCTACAAGAAAAACGGTTTCATTTCAATGGATGACGAACACGAAAGCGTTTCTAAAACCTTAGAATATGCATATGATGATTGGTGTATTGCCCAAATGGCGCAACTTTTAAACAAGCAAGAAGATTACCAGTATTTCATGAAACGTTCTCAAAATTGGAAGAATATTTTCGATTGGGAAACGGGTTTCATGCGTCCGAAGAAAAATGGCGGTTGGGACAAACCGTTTGATCCAAGAGAAGTCAACAATAATTTTACCGAAGGCAATTCGTGGCAATACTCCTTTTTTGTGCCGCAAGATATTGAAGGATTAATTCAAGCGCATGGCGGAAAGGAACCATTTGAGGCTAAATTAGATGCGCTTTTCAACGCTGAAAGTAAAACTACCGGTAGAGAGCAAGTAGATGTTACCGGATTAATCGGACAATATGCACATGGAAACGAACCCAGTCATCACATGGCGTATTTGTACAATTATGTTGGCAAACCTGAAAAAACAAAGGAAAAAGTACATTACATTTTAAATAATTTCTATAAAAACACACCCGATGGATTAATAGGCAACGAAGATTGCGGACAAATGAGTGCCTGGTACGTGTTAAGTGCGATGGGAATTTATGATGTTACTCCTGGTGATTTATTGTGGGATATTACCTTACCTTTTATCGAAAATATAAAAGTTAGTGTGGATGGTAAAAAAGCTGAATATATAAACCAACCATATGAGAAAACTAAAATTTTACCTCAATTTTCTATGGATTTTAAAAAGAAAGAAGTTTTTCCATCGATTATTCCAGTTCCCGTAATTCAATCAGAAAGCAAAGCGTTTAAAGACAAATTGAAAACTGAATTGAAATCTCAAAATTCAGGGGATAAAATTTATTATTGGACTCATAATGAAGAAATCAATTGAGATTTCTAATACTACAACGGTTTATGCTTTTATAAAAAATGGTGAAGCTAAAAGCGATACAATCTCTGCAACCTTCTTCAAAAAACCAAACAATTACAGCATCAACATCAAATCAAAATACAATCCGCAATACCACGCTGGCGGACCCGAAGGCTTGTTAGATGGTATTTTAGGAACAGAGAACTGGCGCAAAGGCGATTGGCAAGGCTATCAGAGTCAGGATTTTGAAGCGGTAGTCGATTTGCAAGAAGCGAAAACCATTTCTGAAATTTCAACTCGATTTTTACAAGACCAACGTTCGTGGATATTAATGCCAACAAAAGTGGACTATTATGTGTCTGAGGACAACGTGAATTTTACCTACTTTGGTTCGGTAGCCAACACATTAGACCCAAAAATAGAGGAAAACCAGATTCAAAATTTTACGTTTAGCGAAACCAAAGGCAAAAAAGAACGTTATGTAAAAGTCATTGCCAAAAACTTCGGGAAATTACCCGAATGGCATCAAGGCGCTGGAGGCGATGCCTTTATTTTTGTGGACGAGATTACGATAAAGTAACGATTACTACTAAAAACGGTTGTCTTAATGGACAACCGTTTTTATGACATATAGATTTGAAATTAATCTTTATCAGGAAACAACAAAGAAGCGATTACAGACAGGATTAACACGCCACCTACAACCAATAATGAAACGGTTGTTTCAATGTGAAAAAACGGCGCTATGATCATTTTTACTCCGATAAATGAGAGGATAACGGCCAAGCCGTATTTCAATTTGCTGAACATGTACATAAAGTTTGCCAACAAGAAATACAACGAACGCAATCCTAAAATCGCAAAAATATTGGATGTATATAAAATAAAAGGATCGTTGGGTGCAATGGCAAAAATTGCTGGGATACTGTCTACGGCAAATAATAAATCGGTAAATTCTACAATCGCAACTACAACAAACAAAGGCGTTGCCATTTTGATTCCGTTTTGAATGGTGAAAAATTTATCGCCATCAAAATTTGGACTAACATTAAAAAAACGGTGTACCAATTTTGATCCCGCACTTTTACTGAAATCTTTGCTGCCTTCGTCTTCTTCATTACTGAACCCCGACTTAATTCCGGCAACGATCAAAATGATTCCGAAAATTGTCAACAAATAATTGATTTTAACAATGTGACCGAAGAGTTGCATTTCAGGTAAATAAGTGTAATTGAGCAGCCAAACTCCGGTAAAAATGAAAATGGCTCTAAATACTAGTGCACCAATAACACCCCAAAACAATACTTTATGTTGGGCTTCCTTGGCCACATTGAAATAGCCAAACACCAATATGAATACAAATAAATTATCTACCGAAAGCGCTTTTTCGATCCAATAGGCTCCTTGAAACTGCATGAATTTTTCGGTACCCATGTAGTAATATATGATGCCACTAAATCCCATGGCTAAAGAAATCCAAATTGCCGACCAAATGGCGGCCTCACGATTGGAAACTACATGTCCTTTTTTGTTCAAAACGCCTAAATCCAGCACTAACATAGCGAT
>DALYCS010000004.1:20559-33509 GCA_031973615.1 Flavobacterium sp.
AATCGTAAGCGTAAAGGCAGTAATTATACCCGGATGGTCAATCAAATGATCAATTGCAACAGTTTTAAGGGATAGCATTTAGTTTAATTTGTCTGTTAATTTTTTGAAAACATTTTTTGCGTCTTTGTTTTCGTATAGAATTTGGTATACCGCATCAATAATTGGTGTATCGGCACCGTATTCTTGGTTTAATTTGTAAGCGCTTTTTACGGCATAATACCCTTCTGCCACCATACTCATTTCCATTTGAGCCGATTTTACGGTATAGCCTTTCCCAATCATGTTTCCAAACATTCTATTTCGAGAAAATGTGGAATAACCGGTCACCAATAAATCACCTAAGTATGCTGAATTATTAATATTTCGTTTCATTTTATGCACTTTACGAATGAACTTCTTCATTTCGCGTATTCCATTACTCATCAAAACCGCTTGAAAGTTATCGCCATAGCCCAATCCGTGTGCAATTCCGGCGGCAATAGCATAAATGTTTTTGAGTACGGCCGCATATTCGGTTCCGATGATGTCGTCTGTTGTTTTGGTTTTGATGTAATGTGAACTTAAATTTTGGGCAACATATTTCGCTTTTTTTCGATCACTACAAGCAATTGTTAAGTAGGATAAACGTTCCATTGCCACTTCTTCTGCGTGACAAGGACCTGTAATCACTCCAATATTTTCAAAAGGGATGTTGTATTGGGTATGAAAATGTTCGCCAACAATTAAGCTTGACTCGGGAACAATTCCTTTGATGGCAGAAAAGATAATTTTTCCTTCCAGACTTTCTGTTAATGTTTCTAATTCTTTGCTTAAAAAAGCAGAAGGCACCACAAAAATGACATAATCTGCAAAAGCTACTGCTTCATTAATGTCATTGGTTAGTTTTAATTTATGGGTATCAAACGCAACCGAACTTAAATAATTCGGGTTGTGTTTTTGATGTTTTAAATGCTCTATTGCATAGGTGCTTCGCATGTACCAAGCAATTTCTTCTTGATTTTCACACAGCATTTTCGCAATTGCAGTAGCCCAACTTCCTCCTCCTATGACTGCAAATTTCGGCTTTTTTTCCATTAGTGTTTTAATTTAGAAAACCAAAAATAATGAATTTAAAAGGATTTACAAAAAACAAGACGAGGCCAGTAGAATTAATAACTCATTTCTACAATGGTTTTTACCTTGTCTAAAGTGATGTTTTGCTTTTCGCCAAGCGCTTTCCAGCCCCTTTCTTCGAAACGGTTCGCTATAAAATCAGCGGTTTTTTCTATATTTTCTGCGTTTTCAGATAATTTGGTTTTCATGCCCATTTGATGGAAAAAACCGACTGTTTTTTCAATAGCTTTTTCGGCAATCTCTTCGGTTGAATGGCCCTGAATATTCCAAACCCGTTGGCCGTATTGCGCTAATTTGTCTTTTTTAGTTTCAAACATCACGCGGTAAAGATTGGGTCCAATGATGGCCAATGTTCTCGCATGATCAATTTCGTATAAAGCCGTTAATTCGTGACCAATCATGTGGGTGGCCCAATCGGAGGGAACTCCTTTTTGAATCAAACCATTTAAGGCCATGGTTGCACACCAAACAAAGTTCGACGCCAATTTATAATCCTGCGGATTTTCTACTACATCCGGTCCAACTTCGATGAGTGTTTGTAAAATACTTTCGGAAATTCGATCTTGTAATAGGGCGTCATGAGGATAAGTTAAATATTGCTCCATGACGTGAGTGAACGCATCCACAACGCCGTTTTGCAATTGTCTTTTGGGTAATGATATAATTACTGTGGGATCAACAATAGAAAAAACCGGAAATAAAGCACTACCCCCTAATGTAAGTTTTTCTTGGGTAGCTTCAATTGTAACCACTGCGCCCGAATTCATCTCAGAACCCGTAGCTGGCAACGTTAAAACCGTTCCAAATGGGATTACTTTAGAAACGTCTTTGAATAAAATTCGTTTTTTCAAAATTTCGACTGCATCACCTTCAAAGTTTGCGGCTGCCGAAATAAATTTCACGCCATCAATTACACTTCCACCACCAACAGCCAGGATAAACCCAATTTTTTGAGCACGAATGATATCGACTGCTTTCATCAAGGTTTCAAAACGAGGATTCGGTTCGATGCCTCCAAATTCAATAACATCGTGATTTGGTAAAGCAGCTTTTACTTGGCCGTAAACACCATTTTTAAAAATGCTTCCACCACCATAGGCCAGCAGAATTTTAGTATTTGAAGGAATTAAATTGGTAAGTTTTTCAATTTGCCCTTTTCCAAAGACATAGTTTACGGGGTTGAATAATTCGAAGTTTAGCATGACTTATTTTTTTACAAAGGTATTTTTTGTTTCTATACTATGGTTACATTTTAGTGTTTTTTTGTTCCGCATACTTCATATTTATGAAAGTAAAGTTTTACCCAAACCAACAGTAGGTATTAATTACTATTTTTTACAAAACTTCATCTAAATTTCTTTACATTTGTGCCAAATTGACTAAAATCCCCCTAAATAGTTAACCCATTAAGGTGTGTTTTTATGAAATTTTTACAATTGTTATTTTTTTTCAATGTATTGAATATTAGTGCATTGAATACAAATTCTGCCAATTTTAGTGTATTTATCAGTGAAGATGATACACTAAACGATCCAAAAGATGTTACCCTAAAAAAACTATTTGAAAAGGGGATTAGTGAATATTCCGATTACAAATACAACAAGGCTATTGCAACTTGGAAGCAAGTGTTGCAAAAAGCAAATACCACAAAAGACAGTTCGATTATTATTAAAACCAATATAAATATTGGTTCCAGTTATAATGCTTTGGGGTATCACAAAACGGCGCTAAATTATTTTTTAAAACCCGCAAGAATATTTGAAACCTACAAAATTAAAAACGAGCCGTATTGGGCAAATCATGTCAATATAGGAGTTTGTTATATGTCGCTTGAGCAATATGATTTGGCTAAAAAATATTTTGAAACAGCCGCAACTTACAACCCTTATATTGTTTTCTTAAAAAAGCTAAACCTGGCCAAGTGGCATGCGCTTCAAAACCATCAAGCTGTTTTTATTGCGTATCAAAAAGAAGTTGCATCGCGGGTTACTAGTTTTCCTATGTATATTGATATTTGGCACGAGATGCAATTGGATTTTTTTATCAAATGGAAAAACGTGGCAAAGGCTAAAGAGCTATTGGATCAAATGTCTCCGAGGTATGAACAACAAAATTTATATTTAAAATTACTAATCAATCAGGCCTATTTATTTGTATACCACAAAACACTGGTGCCGGTAGCTTCCATTCATGCCTATGCCCCAGAAGTGATTTCAAGTCATGATTTATATCTTACCTCATTGTATTATTCGGTATTAAAAGAACAATATTATCAATTAAGAGATCTTGATAATTATCATTATTATTGTGGGTTGTGGGATACCAATACGGAAGCCTTGCAAGCTGAAAAAAACATGTTGCATGTAGAGGATTATAAGGCGGCACAAGAATTAGAGGAATTGCGTGAGAAGTTTTCTGCTGCGGAATTAAAAAATGAAATTATTGCCAATGAATTGGCTAAAAGTACGCTTCGTTATCGCTTGTCGGTAGTGATCATCGTGATGGGACTCGGTATCATATTCTTATTGGTTCGGAACTATAAAAAGAACAAAGAATTGCATGCGTTGAGTGTGATTCAGGCGCAAAATGAATTGCTAAAAAAAGAGTTGGAAAAAGTGGAGTTGTCAGAGAATTTAAAAGAAACTTCAGACGAGTTGACAACGTCCATTTTGAACATAAAAAAAGTTGCTTTATTGAAGAAAGAATTGGAAAACATAGTCGATGAAAAAAGTCCAAATTACAATGAAAAAGAAACCTTGAAGCGCCTTAAATTGTGTTTGAATTCGTTTTTTGACAACTATCGGGAGTTAACCCAAATGATGCAAAAGAAATTGAATGTTGATAAAATGATTGACATTGTAAAAAAAGAACAACCCGAAATTACCGACAAAGAAATTCGCGTTATTGAGTTCATAGCCTTGCAATTTACCACTAAAGAAATTGCCTTATTGATGGGAAAATCCGAAAAAAGCGTGGAATATTATCGTTCACAACTCCGAAAAAAGTTGCAATTGCAATCCGACAGTACCCTAGAAGAATACCTGAATGCACTTGTAAATAGATGATTTATTTAAAAAAAAGACCCTAAAAAAACCAAAACTAACGGATGTGATTTAAACACAAAATATTGATTATCAATGTTTTATTTTTTTATTATTCTGTTTTTTTCACCCTCAATAGACTACCCGCCTTTAGTAAACACTTGTAAATCGAGTATTTTTGCACATATTTTAACGCGAACACATTACATTAAACATATTTATCATGATGAAAAATATTTTTTTCTCAAATTTAGCTAAGAAAATTTTTACAGTTGTATTTTTATTTGTGTTGATCGATGCTATTGCACAAGCACCAACTATTACATCATTTACACCTACAAGTGCTGCTAAAGGTTCTACAGTTACAATTACGGGATCAGGCTTCAGTAGTACTGCATCAAATAATATTGTATTTTTTGGAAGTGTTAAAGCTACTGTTACAGGAGCTACTACTTCAACTTTAACAGTTATTGTTCCAGGCGGTGCAAGTTTATCTAAATTAACGATTTTAAATTTAAATACAAATAAATCTGTTTCATCCAGTAAACAATTTACCCCAACATACGCAGGGACTTCCACTGCCTTTACACAGCGTATTTTTAAAAAAATAAAATTAACAACATCAACAACTCCAGCATCTGTAAGTTCAGATTCATGGAGTGCAGTTAGACATGTTGGGTGCGTAGGAGATCTAAATAATGATGGAAATTTAGATTTGGTAAAAGTAAATTCATCAGGTTCAAGTGTTCGAGTATATAAGAATACTTCTAGCCCAGGCGATTTAACACTTTCAAATTTTTCAATTACTTCTGATTTCTCAACTACTGCTAGTCCAAAAGATGTTTATTTAGGGGATATTAATAACGACGGTTTACTAGATATTTTGGTTTCAAATGGATCAACAACCCTTTCAATATTAATTAATTCATCAACTAATAATTCTATTTCATTTTTAACAAAACAAGACATTACAGTTGCAACTAGTACTGTAATAAAAGTTTCTGATATTAACTCAGATGGTTTACCTGATTTAATCACAGCTGCTAGAAATGGTTCCAGTGTAAACATTTATCCAAATACAATGGTTTTGCCTACTAATACGGTAAGTTTTGGATCTGTTACTGCCTTATCTGCAAGCTCAATAATGGATATAGATGTTTCTGATATTAACAACGATGGTTTAATGGATATTCTTTCTACAAATGGAAGTACTTCATCGGCTAAAGTTTTCATTAATACAAATAGTTCATCTTCGGTTTCATTTAACACAAGTTTTACTTTTTCTGGTGGAACTTATGGGAGTTCGGTTAGAATTGCAGATTTAAATAATGACGGAAAAAATGATGTTATCGTTGGTTATCAGAGTGATAGAATAGATATTTTTCAAAATAATTTTTCATCTGGAACAATATCTAGTAGTTCATTTGGGGCTGCTCAAACAATAAGTGGTGCAACAGGAGGCAACTGGGTTTGGAACTTAGACGCAGGTGATATAGATGGTGATGGAATGTCTGACATTTCATTAGGAGATTTTAATGGAGGCTCGGCAATAGATTTGATAAAAAACAACAATACAACTGGAGGAACAATTTTAGCTTCAAATTTTGCAATTACACGATACATAGATAGTATGAATTCCTATGGAAGCACATTATTAAATGATTTAGATGGAGATGGAAAATTGGATTTTATTGGATTTAGTAGTAATCTAATTTCTATAGGAAGAACGCGTGCAGGCGAAACATTGGACTTTTTCCCGCAATATAATAGTTCCTTAGAGTATTACGGGAGATGGTATACAGATCCTGGAGTATGGAGTTATGAAGGACAAGCAGATTCAGGGGTCTATACTAACTCGTCTTATAGATTAAATTTTGATTTATCTGGTGCTACTTCCTACACAATGTATGGAAATTTAAGTATTTCCAGTCAGATGAAATTTTATTCAGCTCCATTTGACATTGGAGGTTATAATTTAACTACATCGGGCACAATAACAGGTATAGGGTCAAGCGCTTATATTAAAACAAGTAGTACAGGGCTCTATAAACAAGCTGTTTCAACAACACCCATTTTATTTGGTATTGGAAATTCTACATATAACCCACTTACTATTACAAATAACTCTGGAAGTTCTGATACTTTTGGTGTTAGAGTTGAATCTGAAGCAAGACAATCGTTAGGTAATTGGTGGGAAACCACCTTGGGTTATAATTCAATACAAAGACTTTGGAGCATTACCAAAACAAATGCTAATGGAGGATCTGGTGTAACTATTGTTTTTAATTGGAATGCTTCGGACACAAAAAACGGAACTGTAAATACACCAGCGCTTTTTTATTATAATAATGGTGTTTGGACTAAAATTACAACAGGAGTTTCAGTTTCTGGAAATTCTTTAACGTTAACGGGATATACCGGAACATTATCAGACACAAAATTTGCAATTGGTGATTCAGTTATTGGTTTTGCACCACCGCCTACCATTTCGTCATTTACTCCTACAAGTGCAATAGCCGGTTCAACAATTACAATTACGGGGACAGGTTTTACAGGCGCAACTGCAGTGACAGTCGGAGGAACGGCTGTAACATCATACACAGTTGTGAGTTCAACTTCGATAACAGCAATAGTAGGAAATGCAACTAATGGTACATTTCAAGTTACTACGCCTGGAGGTACTGCAACAAGTTCAAGCTCTTTTAGTTTTACGCCTTCTATAGTTAAGAATGCGAGTTTAACTAATTTTACTACTTGTTCAGGAACCGCCTCAACAGCTCAAACATTTACCGTTTCGGGTTCAAATTTGTCTTCAAATATATCAATTGCCGGAGTTACTGGGTATGAATATTCTTTGGACGGAACTACATATTCTTCAACATTATCCATAACACCCACTTCTGGAACAGTAGCTTCAACAACCGTATATGTTCGATTAACAGCAGCTAGTACAGGTACTCCATCAGGAACTATTTCATTAACATCAACAAACGCAACGACTCAAACAATAGCAGTTACTGGTACTGTAACTGCTACTAGTACACCAACAGCTACTACTTCTTATTCAGTTTGTCTAGGAGATAGTGCCCCCATAATTTCAGCAACTCCTGCAGCAAGCCATACACTAAGATGGTATACAGTACCAACAGGTGGTACGGCATCAACTACAGCTCCTGTTCCAGATGTTTCTGCAGCTGGAACAACGTCATATTATGTAAGTCAATTCAACAGTTCAACCAATTGTGAAAGTGCAAGAGTTGCCATAACCGTTATCGTATATGCGTTACCAGCCGCTCCAACAGCCACAACGACAATAAACTATTGCCAAGGTGCTACAGCCACAGCTTTAGCAGCCACAGCTACTAGTGGATATTCCTTACAATGGTATACTGCATCAACGGGTGGAACAGCAAGTTCTACAGCTCCAACACCTTCAACAACAGCAACCGGTGCTTCAACCTATTATGTGAGTCAAAAAGCAATTTCAGGATCATATTCCATTACAACAGGTAATAATGGGAATCTATCAGAATATACTTCAAAAATTGGGCAATCTTTTCAAGTGGCAAATAATGTGACTTTGAATACGATAACTTTTGATATTATTTTCTTTTACTCTCCTGCTCCAGTTACGCTTAAAATTTATAATGGATTTGGAGGAGCATTATTAGCAACTGCAAATAGTGTAATAAATCCAGGTTATTATCATAATTATAATGCACAGTATTCTTTCTCCGGTCAAAACTTGCAATTAAATGCGGGACAGACATACTATATGGAATTAACTTCCTCACAGAGTATGTATGTTTGGATAAATTCTAATGTTTTACCTACTGGAACGGCTTATAATAACGGTGTAGCTTCTTCAGGAAGTGATTTAGGCTTCACACTTGCATCTACTTTAAATGTAAACCCTTGCGAAAGTCCACGAACTGCGATAACAGTCAATGTAAATGCAGTTCCAACTATAACAGGCGCGCAAAGCATGACGGTTGGTGGATCAACTATACAATTAACCGGTTCAGGTACTCCAAATGCGAATTCACCATGGACATCTTCAAACACTTCAACAGCGACAATTTCCGCAACTGGAGAAGTAACAGCTGTTGCAGGAGGTTCAACAATAATTACTTACACCAATGCAGATGGCTGTTCTATATCACAATCAATCACGGTTGTAGATTGTAGTCAACCACTAGGGAATGTTTTACATTTTGATGGTGTTAATGATTATATTACCACTGCATCAAATATTGCTGCTTTAAATATTACAGCAAATCTTACCTTAGAAACATGGATTAAGTTTGATCAAACGCATTCAGATTGGGTGAGACTTATTGGAAAAGGAGACAATAGTAATAGAACATATGGATTGTGGTTGGGAACAGATGGAAAATTATTGTTTCAAATTAATGGAACCCCAACTGGTTTGAATTTTTCTAGTACAACTGCATTACAACCTGGAATTTGGTATCATATTGCCGCTGTCAGAAATGGTAGTTCAGCTAAAATATTAATTAATGGTGTTGAAGACGCAACTGCCACTACTTCTGTAAGCCCTCAAACAAATACCTTCCCGTTGACCGTTGGTTACGGAACGATACACACCTATTTAAAAGGTTCTTTAGAAGATGTTAGGGTTTGGAATATTGCTCGGTCTGACTCTCAAATTCAACAAGGAATGTACAATTCTATCGCTGCAAATGAAACAGGACTTGTAGCCTATTATGATTTCAATCAAGGAATAGCAAGTGGGAATAATACAACGATTATTACTGCAAATGATAAGTCATTAAATGCTTTAAATGCAACGTTAACTAATTTTGGAAAGACGGGAACAACTTCGAATTTTATTGGAAATACAATTGTCAATTTTGCCGTTTCTGGAGCTTCAATAGTGTGTGCAAATAGCACCTCACAATTCACTCATCCTAGAAGCGGAGGAACGTGGTCTATTTCTAATGGTGCAAGTGCTACAATAAACTCTTCAGGTCTTGTTACAACATTAGAAAATGAAAATGTGACAGTATCTTACACATATACTATAAATGGATGTTCGGTAACTGATTCAAAATCAGTTTCGATAAACACGCCAGCAGCTCCAGTTGTAACGACTCCAGTTAATTTATGTCAAGGAGTTACCGCAACTGCTTTAACAGCAACCCCAGTATCAGGGTCTAATTTGCTATGGTACACAGCAGCCACAGGCGGCACAGCAAGTACAACAGCCCCAACTCCATCTACAACAACTGTTGGATCTACAACTTACTATGTAAGCCAAAAAGCTCCATCGGGGCCATATATTATTGATAATGTTTATAATAATAATTATGCAAATAATATTTCAACTTTTGGACAAACGTTTATCCCAGCTAATAATATTATATTAAATAGTATTACGCTAAAAACAGCTTATATTAATACGAACACACCAAATATTGTATTAAAAGTATATAACGGATATGGAGGCGCATTACTTGCAACAGCCAATAGCCCTTTTACTAGTTCATCTGGTTATACTTGGTTTAATGACCTAGGGTTCTCTTTTTCGGGTCAAAATTTAGCTTTGACAGCCGGCCAAACCTATTATTTTGAATTTGTACCCAACTCAACAATGTATCCAGGATATTCGAATGCCTATGCAAACGGAACAGGATATATTAACGGTAGTGTGATTTCTCAAGATTTTGCATTTAAATTAGACGCAAGTATTAATTCAAACCCTTGTGAAAGTCCACGCACAGCCATTACTGTAAACGTAAATGCTATTCCTACGATTACAGGCGCTCAAAACATGACGGTTGGAGGCAGTACTTTACAATTAACAGGTTCTGGAACGCCAAACAGTACAACCCCTTGGGCTTCATCTAATACAGCAGTAGCTACTGTTTCTTCAACAGGAGAAGTAACCGCTGTGGGAGGTGGCTCAACAACGATAACCTACACTACAGCAGAGAACTGTTCAATCACTGCCACAATAAATGTGGTGGATTGTAACCAGCCTTTCGGAAATGCCTTAGGTTTTGGTGTTGGAACAACGGCATCTAATGCCGATTATGTGCAAATCAATTCAAGAATCTTTCCAAGTCAATCGGTAGCAAACTTTACCATTGAAACATGGGTAAAACCAGCAGCATCTGATATCATTGCTGGAACTCCAGGTAATACTTGGTTGTCGTTTTTAGGTTACACAGGAACCAAAAGAAGCCCTTCTATGTACATAACCAATAATGGAGTATTACACGTTTCATGGACTGAAGGCTATTCGTTTAATGGTTCAGCCGTTTCTGCAAGTAGTCCTACAACCTTTACAGCAAACAAATGGACACACGTTGCGTTAGTAAAAGACGGAACAACAATGCGCGTTTATGTTGACGGAGTACAACTTACTACCGTTACTTGTTTGGCCAATTTAGACCTTCCTGATAATGCCTATTGGTTAGGAAAATCCGATCAACAATTTAGTGGTGCCTTAGACGAAGTTCGTTTTTGGTCAACAGCTAGAACGCAAGCACAAATTCAGTCTACAATGAATACTGAATTAGCAGGAAATGAAACAGGATTATTGGCTTATTTCGACTTCAATCAAGGTGTGGCCGGAGGGACAAATACAGCCATTACTACGGTAACCAATAAGGCCAATAGTGCTCTAAACGGTACCTTGACTAATTTTACGAGAACCGGAACAACCTCTAATTTTGTTGGAAATACCATGGCAGCTATTGATATGGTTGGTCCTGCTACTATTTGTGCCAACAGTACTGCTCAGTATACGCATCAAATTCCGGGTGGAACGTGGTCCGTTTCAAGCGGAGCTGCGGCAACTGTAAGTACTGCAGGATTGTTGACAACAACTACAAACGAGACGATTACACTTACCTATTCTTATACCCTTAACGGTTGTGCCAAAACGGCTACAAAATCAATTACAATTGATACTCCAGCGTCGCCAACTGTAGCTTCTACAACGGTAGAATTGTGTCAAGGAATTGCTCCAACGCCTTTAACCGTTACAGCTACTACAGGAAATACCTTACAGTGGTATACTGCTGCTTCAGGGGGAACTGCTAGTACAACAACTCCAACACCTGCTACAACGGCTGTTGGGACTTCAATTTATTATGTGAGTCAAAAAAACAATTCAACAAATTGTGAAAGTCCACGCACAGCCATTACCGTAAACGTAAATGCTATTCCTACGATTACAGGCGCTCAAAACATGACGGTAGGTGGAAGTACGTTACAATTAACCGGTTCGGGAACTCCAGATACTACTACACCATGGACATCTTCTAATACAGGAGTGGCTACCATTTCTGCAACAGGAGAGCTTACAGCGGTGGCAGCAGGAAACACTACGGTTACCTATACGAATGCAATTGGTTGTACTACTACGCAAGTTATAACGGTTATTGATTGTGCGCAGCCATTTGGTAATGCACTTCATTTTGATGGCGTTGATGATTATTTAGTGTTGGATAACGTAGGTTCGAATACGGCACTTCAATTTGCAAATACAACAAACTACACACTTGAAGCTTGGGTGAACAGATCGGCAGCAACCAGTTCTATTGCAGCCATTATTTCCAAGCAAAATGCTGGTGTTGCAGGTAATTACATTTTATCAATTAGTCCAACAGGAGTTCCTCGTATTTCTAGAGAAGCTTCTCCTTGGGGTGTTAATGCGAATTCAAGTTTACCACTAAATGAGTGGCATCATATAGCAGGAGTTTTTGACGGATCTTCATTAAAAATATACATCGATGGTCAATTAAGCAATTCAGTTGCTGCTTCAGGCAACATTGTTTCAAATGTTAATACAATTAAAGTCGCAATTGGTGGGATGTATACAAACAGTTCCCCATCGAATTTCTTTAATGGTAGTATTGATGAAGCCCGCATTTGGAATGTTGCCAGAACGGCAACTCAAATCCAACAAAGCTATATTTCTCAATTGCAAGGCAATGAAAGCGGTTTAGTAGGGTATTACAATTTCAATCAAGGAATTGCGGCCGGAAATAACGCTTCGATTACAGCAGCTACGAATACTGTTTCAAGTGTTTCAAATGGCGTTCTAACCAATTTTACAAAAACTGGAACAACCTCTAATTTCGTAGGAAGTACGATTGCGAATTTACAAATTGCAGGAGCAAGTGATGTTTGTGCAAATAGTACTTCTTCATATTCTCACCCAATTGTTGGCGGAACATGGTCGGTTTCAAGTGGAGCTGCGGCTACGATCTCTTCAAATGGATTGTTAACTGCCGTGGGAACTGAAACCCTTACCATTACATATACCTACACCGTAAATGGTTGTACATTTAATGCAACAAAAGCGGTAGCAATTGTAATCCCGGCTATCACAGCACAACCGAGTACCACCGCTCAAAATGTGTGTATAAATGGCATTACTGCGTCTCTTTCTGTAACGGCTACAGGTGTAAATACAACATATCAATGGTATAAAAACACTACAGCATCAAATACTGGTGGTACATTGATAACAGGAGCTACATCTGCTGTTTACATGCCGTCAAATACGGTTGCAGGAACTACGTACTATTATTGTGTAATTAGTGGAACCTGTACACCAACACTTACAAGTGATGTGTCAGGAGCCATTACAATATCTCCAGCTTCAGTATCCGGAACCATTTCGGGAACGGCTACGATTTGTTCGGGTGCAACCACGACATTAACATTGACAGGTAATACCGGAACGGTACAATGGCAAGAATTTGACGGCTCAGCATGGAATGATATTGTTGGAGCAACTGCCACAACATATACAACTCC
>DALYCS010000004.1:33519-40330 GCA_031973615.1 Flavobacterium sp.
TTAACACAAAACTCCTCGTATAGAGCTGTAGTAACCAGTGGGTACTGTACGCCAGTTAATACAACAAGTTTCAATGTGGTGGTTAATGCCTTACCGGTTATCTCAGGCACAACAACCGTTGGGGCAGGAGAATCCATAACGTTAACGGCTACAACTACAGCTGCATCGAGCAATGCATGGGTTTCTTCAAATACAGCAGTTGCTACAATCAATCCAAATGGCGTAGTTACCGGTTTAACGGTCGGTACCACCAGCATTACATTTACAAATAGCAACGGCTGTACCGATACAGAAACAATAACTGTTATAACAGGTACAACCCTTGCCCCTGTTCTAACATTACCAGCAACCAATACCACAGGAGCAACAACCTTAAACTTTAATTATTCACTTCCTGAGGCACCACTAGCAGGTACTGTTACCTTAACATTTACTCCGGTAGGTGGAGGCACACCGATTGTGTGGACCATGACAAATGCTACTTCAGCTACTTTTAGTTATGTAGTAGGTACCAACCCTACAAGTATTTCAAATGTGGTTTCGGGTGCGGTATTAGGATTTACTACTTACAATGTAACGCTTTCGTATCAAGATGCGTTTAGTAACCCAGTAGCATCTGTTACAAACACCAACATTCAAACCTTAGCACCACCAAGTATTAGCTTTGCCAATGCAACGTATACTGGTGTAATCAATACAGCTATTTCAATAGCTACAGTAAATACAGGTGGAAGCATGGTTACATATTCCATAGCTCCAACTTTACCAGCTGGATTAAGCTTAAATACGGCAACAGGATTAATTTCTGGAACACCAACGGGTACTTTGGTAACCACAACATTTACTGTTACGGCTACTAATGCTGCTGGTTCTGATACCGAATCCTTTACATTATTTATTGATGCGGATACCGATGGAGACGGTATCGGAAATACAACCGATCCCGATATCGATGGAGATGGCATTTCCAACGGATCCGATGTGGATCCGGATGGAGACGGCATTAATGATAACGGAACAGATACAGACGGCGACGGCATTAATGATGCCAATGATCCGGATATTGATGGCGACGGTATTTCAAACGGTTCCGATGCAGATCCGGATGGTGATGGTATTAACGATAATGGTACCGATGCAGATGGTGATGGTATCAATGATGCCAACGACCCTGATATAGACGGCGATGGTATTCCTAATGGTTCCGATTCGGATCCTGATGGTGATGGAATTGTAACCAATGGTCCAGACACCGACGGCGATGGTATCAACGATGCCAATGATTCTGATATTGATGGTGACGGTCTTCCAAATGGCTCCGATTCAGATCCTGATGGTGATGGAACGGTTGATAATGGACCTGATACCGATGGTGATGGTATCAACGATGCCAATGATTCTGATATAGACGGCGATGGCATTCCAAATGGATCCGATGCCGACGCGGATGGCGATGGGAATACAGACCCAGGCGCTTTAGATACCGATGGAGATGGCATTGTAGATGCAGCAGATAGTGATCCGGATGGAGACGGTGTTGTTGATAATGGTCCGGATACGGATGGTGACGGCATCAATGACGCAAATGATACTGATATTGATGGTGATGGTATTCCTAACGGATCGGATTCAGATCCTGATGGTGATGGCATTGTAACCAATGGCCCCGATTCGGATGGTGATGGTATTAACGATGCCAACGACCCGGATATTGATGGCGATGGTATTCCAAATGGTGCAGATTCAGACCCAGATGGTGATGGCATTGTAACCAATGGCCCAGATACGGATGGTGATGGTATCAATGACGCGAATGACTCAGATATAGACGGCGATGGCATTTCTAATGGTGCTGATAGTGATCCGGATGGGGATGGTATTATCAATAACGGTCCGGATACCGATGGTGACGGACTTAATGATGCTGCGGATTCTGATCCTAACGGAGACGGTATCATAGATAATGGCCCAGACACCGATGGAGATGGTATCAACGATGCTAATGATCCAGATATTGATGGTGATGGCATTCCAAATGGATCTGATTCAGATGCAAATGGCGATGGAGTAGTAGAGAACGGACCTGATATGGACGGCGATGGCATCAGCGATGCGAATGATTCGGATATGGATGGCGATGGTATTCCAAATAGTTTGGATAACTGTCCAAATATTGTGAACCCATCAGTAACTACACAGCCTAGTGCTCAAGCAGTAAACATTTGTCCAAATACTACACCGCCAACTTTAACGGTTGTAGCTGAAGGACAACAATTGACGTATCAATGGTATGTAAATACCGCCAATTCAAATGTAGGCGGAACAGCAATTGCCGGAGCAACATCCGCTTCGTATGTTCCAAGCAATTTAGTGGGTGGTCCACGTTATTATTATGTAGTGGTATCAGGAACTTGTGGAATGGATAAGTCTAACGTTTCGGGTGCAATTACCATTCAAGACATCACTAACCCTGTAGTAGTAACTCAGAATATTACTGTGAATTTAAATCCAAATGGCATTGCTACAGTAACGGCCGCACAAATCAATAACGGCTCTAGCGATAACTGTGGAATAGGTTCAATTACCTTAAGTCCAACGTCATTCACATGTGACAATATTGGTGCTAATACGGTAACGTTAACGGTAACCGATAGTAATGGAAATGTCAGTGCGGGAACGGCAATAGTTACAATAGCCGATACGACTGCACCAACGGTAATTATACAACCGATTACCCTACAATTGAACGCTGCCGGAACAGCAACCCTAAGCGCGACACAAGTAAATAATGGCTCTACAGACAACTGTGGCATTGCTACCATGAGTGTTAATCAAACAGCCTTTACATGTGCTAATATTGGTGCGAATACGGTGACTTTAACAGTTACAGATGTGAACGGCAATACCAATACCGGAACGGCCATTGTAACAGTAATTGATGCCATTTTACCAACAGTAGTGACACAAAATGCAACGGTTACTTTAGACGCAAACGGTCAAGCCTCTATTACAGCTGCGCAAATTAATAACGGCTCTACGGACAATTGTGGTATTGCCTCTATATTGGTAAGCCCGTCGGATTTTACATGTGCACACATAGGCGCTAATACTGTAACACTTACCGTAACCGATGTTAATGGTAATGTGGCTACAGGTACAGCAACTGTAACAGTGCAAGATGTTACACCTCCAGTAGTAACGTGCAATCCGTGGACAATCAACTATAATGGGAATAATGGAGGATATCATTTATTGCCTGGCTATATGGTATCGGCTACAGACAATTGTAGTGTGGCTTCGATTCAAATAGCTAGAGATGAAAATAACGATGGTATTGCAGACGGTCCTTGGAGCGATCGAATTGTATACAGTTGTGCAGATGTAGGAGCAAGAAGATATATTGTACGTGTTACAGATACTTCAGGTAATACGACTACTTGTGGCAATAGTGTAACAATTAACGAGACGAATGCACCGACTGTTCTTACACAAAATATTTCTGTGAACTTAGATGCTTTGGGAACAGCCTCAATTACAGCGGCACAAATAAACAATGGTTCAGTTGATGATTGTGGTATTGCTTCAATTACGGTAAGCCCAACAATTTTTACGTGTTCTACAATTGGGGCTAATACGGTAACCTTAACGGTAACAGATGTTAACGGTAACGTGGCAACCGCAACCGCAACCGTAACGGTTGTTAATACTTTCCCAGATACCGATTCAGATGGATTACCTAATAATTGTGATGCAGATGATGATAACGATGGCACATCAGATGCTCAAGAAATAACAAATGGAACCGATCCGTTGAACCCTTGTTCGTATACAACTGCACCAACAAGTTCGAATCCAGCTTGGTCATATTGGTCTGCATTGGATTGTGACAACGATGGTTTAACAAACGCTCAAGAAGTAACAGCGGGTACAAACCCATTGAACCCCGATACAGATGGTGACGGAGTGATCGACGGCACAGAAGTTGCAGACGGCACAAGTCCATTAAATCCATGTCAATTTGTATTGGCTCACCAAACGGTAACGCCAAATTCGGCTTGGAACAATTTGGATTGTGACAACGATGGCTTAACAAACGCTCAAGAAGTAACAGCGGGTACAAACCCATTGAACCCCGATACAGATGGTGACGGAGTGATCGACGGCACAGAAGTTGCAGACGGCACAAGTCCATTAAATCCATGTCAATTTGTATTGGCTCACCAAACGGTAACGCCAAATTCAGCATGGAACAATTTAGACTGTGACAACGACGGTTTAACCAATGCTGAAGAGATTGCGATAGGCACTGATCCATTGAATGCAGATTCAGATGGCGATGGTGTTTTAGACGGAACAGAGGTTGATGACGATACGGACCCAACCAATCCATGTGAGGCCAATATGGCGCACGTAACTGAACCACTAAGTCAAGAATTTTTAGATGGCGATTGTGATGGCGATGGCTTAACCAATGGTGAAGAGATTGGACCAAACCCTAACGAGCCATTTGATCCAAACGGCAATGGTATTCCAGATTATTTAGAAGAAAACAACCATGCACCTTCTGATGATGAATTGGAAATTTTCAATTTGGTAACGCCTAATGGCGATGGCGACAATGATGTTTTAGTAATTAGAAACATTGAGCGTTATCCGGATAATTCTGTAGAAGTATACAACCGTTGGGGCGTAAAAGTATATGATGTTAAAGGATATGGACAAAACCAAAACTTCTTTAGAGGTTTATCGGAAGGAAGAGCAACGGTAAACCAAGATTCAGAGTTACCGGTAGGAACCTATTGGTACATTATCAAATACAAAAATGCTCAAGGCAATTGGAAACAACGTGTAGGGTATTTATATCTGAACAAATAAGAATAGATTAAAAGAGGGTGAATGTTTTCCTTCACCCTTTTCAAAAACAACGATACGATGAAAAAAGTTTTAGCAAGTATTATTTTAAGTTTTTTTGCAATAGGTATGTTGCAAGCGCAGCAAGATGCCCAATATACCAATTACATGTATAATACGATGAACATCAATCCGGCCTATGCAGGTTCGCGAGGCACAATGAGTGTATTTGGATTGCACAGAACACAATGGGTAGGTCTTGAAGGCGCCCCTACAACCAACACTTTTTCGCTTCATGCGCCCCTGAACGATTCAAATGTAGGTATGGGATTAACGGTGATGAATGATGTAATTGGTCCTTCAGAGGAAAGCACCATTTCGGCTGATTTCTCCTATACGATCAACACATCAGACAGCTATAAGTTGGCCTTTGGTTTTCGCGCTACAGCGCATTTATTGAATGTAGATTTTACCAAATTAAACATCTACAATCCTGGAGATGTGATGGCGCAATACAATATTGACAACCGTTTTTCTCCTAACTTTGGGGTAGGAGCCTACTGGTATTCCGACAACACCTATTTTGGATTATCGATTCCAAATATGTTAGAGACCCAACATTTTGATAAAAATCAAGCCCAATATAGTGCTACCTCTGTTCCTTATGAGCGCATGCATTATCATTTCATAGCCGGTAAGGTATTTGATATTCATCCATCGGTGCAATTTAAACCGGCCTTTTTAGCTAAAATGGTAGAAGGCGCTCCGTTGCAGTTGGATTTTTCAGCCAATTTTCTATTCCATGAAAAAATCACGCTCGGGGCGGCCTATCGTTGGGATGCGGCTTTGAGTACGTTGGCAGGTTTTCAAGTGAGCGATAATTGGTTTATTGGCTATGGCTATGATAGTGAAGTGACCAAGTTGGCCAATTACAATTCGGGATCGCATGAATTGTTCTTGCGTTATGAATTCAGCAGAAAGAAACAAGTAGTATCACCTAGATTTTTCTAAAACAACCTATGAAAAAGCAATTTATATACATCATTTTTGCGCTGTTAGCAACAGGAGCTCAAGGAATCGCACAACAATCCAAATTGGATTTGACACAAAAAAAATACAATCAATTGGCCTATAGCGAATCCATCAAAATCTATGCAGATTTAGCCAAAGATGGCTACAAGTCTAAAGAGTTGTTAGAAAATCTAGCCAATGCATATTACTACAAAGCCGATTTTGTTCCGGCAAAACAATGGTACGATTCCTTGTATGTTTTCACACAAGATTTATCAGCCAATACTTACAGCAAATATGTAAGCACGTTAAAAACCCAACAAGAGTATACAAAGGCCGATCAGGTTATGGCACAAATGGCTGCAAAATATCCAACCGATTCTCGCGTTAAGGTATATGCAGCCAACAAAGAATACTTGAAAAACAGCAAAAAAGCACCTACTACGGCAAAAGTAACCAACGCTGGAATAAACAGTGTTAACTCCGATTTTTCACCGGCCTTCTTAGGCGATAGTGCCATTGTTTTTAGCTCAACACGTGCTACTCAAAAAGCCTTGGTAAGCAAACACAATTGGACCGGAGAGTCGTACACAAATTTATATGTAACTACCCAACTGTCAAAAAAAGGCAGCCTAGAGAAAGACAGCACCTCCCTTCCAAAAGGACTAAACGGACAAATCAACAAGTTTTATAACGAATCATCGGCGGTATTTACCAAAGACCGCAAAACCATGTATTTCACCAGAAACAACCAGTTGAAATTAAGCGCTAAAACCGATACGTTAAACACGGTATTGTTAAAGATCTACAAAGCAACGTATGACGGCAAGAAATGGGGCAACGTAAAAGAACTCCCCTTCAATAACGACAACTACAGTTGTGCTCATCCTGCTCTTTCAGCGGATGAAAAGGAATTGTATTTTTCATCCAATCAACCCGGTTCAAAAGG
>DALYCS010000005.1:0-8412 GCA_031973615.1 Flavobacterium sp.
AGATAAAGGAATGGTAAATACCTTACGGGTTTCTGAAATTTAATAGCCCCTAAAATACAAAAAACTAAAGCGATCTTCGGGTCGCTTTTTTTATTAGAATTGAAAACGCAATTGCACCGAAACACTTTTTTGAGGCAGTTCAATTTTAGAAGCCGCTTCATTGTTTAGATTGTGAATGGAAATGCCCAATAAGCGAACAGAATCTCGCAGTCGCTCTTGGTACAATAAATCTTTTGCCACGTCGGCAATAATGGCTTTATCGGCAATAAAATATGGCATTGTCTTACTACGTGGAATATTTAATTTTTAGGGTGATGGTTTTTCCGGCTATTTTACTTTTTTTCAAACGTTTCTCCAATTCACTAGCAATATTTAACAAGCGTTCTTCTAGATAAATTTCGGAAGATAAATTTTCATTGAAGGTGCGTTCGGCTCCAACAGACTTGATTTTGCGATTGGGCTTTACTGCACTTTCATGAATGCCTCGTACAATTTGAAAATAATGCAACCCACTATTTCCAAATTGTTTTTCTAAATATTCCAACGACTTTTGCTTCAAATCAATACCGGTAAAAATCCCCAATTGGTACATTTTTTCAGCCGTCACTTTACCGATTCCATAGAATTTTTTTACATCTAATTTTTCTAAAAAAGACGCCACTTCATCGGGATGCACCGTTTTTTGTCCGTTGGGTTTGTTGTAATCGGAAGCAATTTTTGCAACAAATTTATTGACCGATATCCCCGCAGATGCTGTAAGGCCTACTTCTTCAAAAATGTGTTGTCTGATTTCTTGTGCTAGCAATGTAGCGCTTGGATTGCCTTTTTTATTTTCGGTAACATCAAGATAGGCTTCGTCTAATGATAAGGGCTCTACCAAATCGGTATACTCCAAGAAAATTTTTCGAATTTGTTTTGAAATTTCTTTATACCGATCGAAGCGTGGTGGCACAAAAATTAAATCGGGACACAATCTCTTGGCTTGTATGCCGCTAATTGCACTTCTAACGCCATATTTTCTTGCTTCATAACTTGCAGCGCTTACAACGCCTCTAATTTCGCTTCCGCCAACTGCCAGCGGTTTGCCTCGTAAGTCGGGTTGGTCCATTTGCTCCACGGAAGCATAAAAAGCATCCATATCGATATGAATAATTTTTCGGAGGTTGTTTGGTGTAAGCATATTACAAATTTATAGTATATTTGAGAACTATACTAGAGTACCTATTATTTTAACGATCTAGATGCTATCATGAATGAAATTGAGCGTAAATTTTTAGTCACTTCCAACGCCTTTCTATTAGAAAGTTCGGCATCGTATCGCATTGTGCAAGGCTATTTGAATACCGCTCCAGAACGAACGGTTCGCATTCGCATCAAAGGGACCAAAGGCTATATTACTATAAAAGGAAAAGGAAATGCATCAGGAACCACTCGGTTTGAATGGGAAAAAGAGATTGATCTTGTAGAGGCCGAACAATTATTGTTGTTATGCGAAGAGGGTGTTATCGATAAAATTAGACATGAAATACCAGTGGGAAAACATTGCTTTGAAGTGGATGTTTTTGCCGGTGTAAACCAAGGTTTAATTGTGGCTGAAATTGAACTCCATGACGAAAACGAGTTGTTTGAAAAACCAAATTGGATAGGAAAAGAAGTTACCGGGCAAGAACGCTATTATAATGCCTACTTGAGTTCAACTCCTTTTAAAGATTGGCAACTGTAAAATTATTCTATAATTTCAAGATTTACGCGCAAAGGAGCTCTCCCGTGATTGTGTGAAATTTCCAAAAATGGCTTTTTGGCCATATCAATTTCTCTGCGTTTGGTAAACGGACCTCGATCAGTAATCGTTACCACAACACTTTTTCCGTTTACCGTGTTGGTTACTTTAACTTTGGTGCCAAACTTTAACTTTTTATGGGCTGCCGTATAATTATTGTTGTGAAAACGAGCCCCACTAGCGGTTCTTCTGCCATTGAATCGATCGGCATAATGTGACGCTTCCACATTTTTTTTATACGGTGTTATTTTTATTCTAGCGAGCGAATCCTGCTTTTTTGCTAGTACAAGGGTAAGTGAATCCTGCTTTTTTATACTGTCAACAATAGCGGTTTCTCTGATCGGATTTTTACCTGTATCAGAGAAACTACTAATGGCAATAATAAGTACGAGTAATGGTACTATATATCGTAATTGCTTCATTGATTTAATTTTTATTGTATACTTATGCCAACCATTGTTTGTAAGGAATCATGGCTAACAAAAGCACTAATCCTAGGGCATAAAACAAGGCAATTTTTTTAAACTTACCGTTGTTACTTTCTTCTTTTTTGTGTTTAGACCAACCGATTGTTATACATACTAAGGCCAGAATATTGGTAAAAGGATGCTCTACTAATACGGTACGTAAAGCCGAATCGCCCATAACTTTCATGCCCATTGTAGACCATGCTTCTAATTTTGGGGTTACAAAATACAGAATCAAACCAATTAATAATTGGGTATGACAAACCATCAATGCCACTAATGAAATGCTTCGGTCTTTTGATTTGAATAAGCTTTTAGAGGTAAGTCCTAAAAAGGCGTTGATTACCGCTAGTAACAATACTCCTAATGCCGCATAAGCCACAGTAGAATGAAGAGAAAAAAGAGTGTTGTACATAGTTTATAGTTTTATTGTGAATTACAAATATAATAAATAAAAAACCTCTCACTCAAAAAAATGAGTGAGAGGTTCAATATGTTATTCTAAAATGTATTAGAAGTTATAACGGATCGTGAAGTTCCATGTTCTTCCTAAACCGAAGAAACCTTGGTTACCATCAGCAATTCCTTTATACACTCTGCCTGTAGAACCGTAAGTTCCTAATCCAGGAGCATTTGCATTTAAGTAATCCGTAGTTTTGATGTTACTTGTTAATTCTGATAAATAGATTTCATCAAAAACATTGTTCATGTTGAATCTGAAATTAACCGAATTTTTCTTGTCTTTACCTACTAACATTTTGTAGCTGATACCTGCATCAAACAAATCGTAACTTGGTAATTTAAGGTTTTCTTTCGCCACAACGTTTGCATATAAATCATCGTAGTTTCTCCAATCCATATCAAACGATATGTTTTTAGCAAACTCGTATCTAACGCCCAATCCCCAAGTTGTTTGTGCAGCATCACCTACTTTACCTCCATCTAAATCATTTTCGGTAACTAATAATGGATTTAAATTTTCATCGTAAATTGTACTGATTGCATTACCATTGTACTCCCAATTTCCAACAGATGCAAAACCTTTTACATCAAGTGTAGTTGTTGGTTTCAATACGAAATCCAACTCAACACCCGTGTGCACTTGTTGAACACCTTGGTTTGCAGTGAAAAGTACATCTCCAACAACTACTGGTGTTGTTCCAATGGTTCTATTTGATGTTACAACAGAAGAAGTAGAAACTACTCTATCTTCCCATGTTGTTCTGTATGCGTTTACACTTGCAGAAAATAATTTCGATTTGAAGGTATAACCCGCTTCTAAACCTAATATTTTTTCGTTTTCAGTTAATGGATTAACTTGGTTGGTAAAGTTTAAGTAGATGTTATCGTGGTACGGTTGACGTGAATAGTATCCTGCATTTGCATATACCGAATGTTGGTCTGCAATTACATAGCTACCTCCCGCTTTTACATTATACCCTACGTTGTTTACTTTTTTAGAATCTTGGAATTCTGGTTGGTAATCGTAGTAATCAAAACGTTGGTGTGATTGATTTGATACAGCTCCTTGGAAGAATGCAGACAAGTTGTCTTTTGAATATTCTACTTGACCGAAAACGCCTCCATATGAAATAGTTTCGCTGTAATCGTAGTCGATTTTTTGTGCATCGCTTGCTTTGTTAAAGAAAGCCCACCATGGGTTGATGTTGTATGCTTCATTAACTGTTACAGAAGCACTTGTCAATGTGTTTGGATTAGGGATTACATGATTGTTATCTCTTAAAAATCTGCTCTCATTCCATCCTGATAAACCTAGGAAGTTTGAAACTTGACGGTAGTGGTCTCCATGGTATGTTCTTAAATCCAATCCGAAGTTCACATTCAAGTTTTCATTGATTTCTTTTTTCAAGTTGGATACCAAACCGTACCAAGCGTGGTTATTCATAGACGCTCTAATCAAGTAGTTTGAACTACTAGATCCTGAACCAATTCCATCAGCATCAGCTAAGTTGTTTGCATTAATTAAATCATAGTTAATTAATGTATTTTGATACGCTCCTGTGTAAGGATTTAACTCAGAAATATATTTTTTCCCACTACTACTTCCATAGTTACCGGTTCCACCTCCACGACCCCAAGATGCATACAATACGGTAGACAATGAAGTAGTGTTATTGATGTTGAAATCCCAGTTCAAATTCGCCACTGGTTTGTGGTAGAAATTGGTTCTTTCAGAGATGTATTTTCCGTTTAAATATCCGTAGTTATTGTTGTATTTTCTTCCGAAACCTAAATAATCAGATATTTTTTTAGTGTAGTTTTGATCGTGCTCTTGTGGTGCACCTGTCAACAAGAAGTTGAAACTGTGTTTGTCATTCATTTTGTATCCAAAAGAAATGAAATAATTTTGTCCTTGACCTCTTGTCCCGTCGTTATAACCATCTCCTTGCCAGTGTGACATCATGATGCTCATACCAAAACCTTTTGCATTCATACCTGTGTTGTATGCTGCCGTAGTTTTTAAATAATCGTCGTTTGCAATTCCAGTAGAAGCAAATCCGCCTTGTTTTTTATCAGTAGCTTTAGTTACAAAGTTAACAGTACCTCCTACAGAAGAGATCGCTAATTTTGAAGATCCTAAACCTCTTTGAACCTGAATAAAGTTTGCGATATCAGACATACCCGACCAGTTTGACCAGTACATTTTACCGTCTTCCATACCGTTAATTGGTTGTCCATTCAATAAGAATGCAGTGTTGTCTTGTTGGAAACCACGAACCGTAATTCTTGAATCTCCATAACCTCCTGATTGTCCAGCAACGTATACAGATGGTGTGTTAACCATAGCTTGTGTTACGTCAGCAGTACCAACTTTAGCTTGAATGTCAGCCGCTTTAATTGTAGAAACTGCAATAGGAGTTTTACGCTCTTTGGCCACGTCAATAATTCCTTTACCAACTACTACTACGTCGTCCAATTCAGAAACGGTAGTATTGATAGAAACTGAACCTACATTAGTTGTAGCGCCCGTTACAGTAAAAGAAACTGTTTTAGTTTCAAAACCTAAGAATGAAATTACAATTTCTCCTGATTTTTGAGTAGTTGTAAGTTCAAATTTTCCATCGAAATCTGTAGCAACACCAGCTGTTGTACCTTTAATTACAACACTAGCACCTGCTAAAGGTTGTTTTAATTCTCCATCAAGTACAGTACCTGTAACTTTAGACTGAGAAAATACTGTTAGGGTTGTAAAAAAGAATAACCCAAAAAGCAATGCATTTTTAAAAATTTTCATTTTGATGTGTTTTTAAAATATTTTGTGCAAAGTTGCTACAAGATTTTATTTCTAATGTTAATTTAATGTTAACAAATACATTTTTGTCATTAAAAAACCAAAAGAAATGTTAATCCAAAAATATTTTATCCCTTTTCAATGAAAAGGATACACAATTATGAGAATTTATTTACTTATTGCTGTACTTTTTTAACAAGAAAGTGGTCGAACTATCGTGGTCTTTTGGTTGGTTGTTCACAATTTCATTTAAAATACTGCTGGCCAACTGTTTCCCAAGTTCAACCCCCCATTGATCATAGCTGAAAATATTCCAAATTATACCTTGTACAAATATTTTATGCTCGTACAAAGCCACTAAAGCTCCTAAACTAGCGGGTGTTAATTTGTCAATCAGTAGTGTATTTGTAGGTTTGTTTCCTGAAAAGACTTTAAAAGGCAATAAAAAGGCTGCTTTTTCTCCCGAAATCCCTTGTTTTTCAAATTCGGCTTTCACCTGAGCTTCGGTTTTGCCCATTAATAAAGCTTCGGTTTGCGCGAAGAAATTTGACATCAATTTATCGTGGTGGTCTTTGTTGCCATATAAGGCTTCTTTATACCCAATAAAATCAGTCGGAATTAACTTGGTTCCTTGGTGAATTAATTGAAAAAAAGCATGTTGTGAATTGGTTCCGGGTTCGCCCCAAATAATGGTTCCCGTTTGATAATTGACAGGCTTGCCATCTCTTCCGATACTTTTCCCATTACTTTCCATGATGCCTTGTTGTAAATAAGGCGCTAGTTTTTGTAAATATTGGGTATACGGAATCAACGCTTCGCTTTCAGCACCAAAAAAATTATTATACCAAACACTTAATAAAGCTAGGGTAACCGGGATGTTGTTTTCAAAAGATTCGTTTTTAAAATGTTCGTCCATTTCATGAGCACCCTCCAATAATTGATCAAAATGATCAAAACCAACGGCTAAACTAATGGATAAACCAACCGCGCTCCATAAAGAAAAACGGCCGCCAACCCAGTCCCACATTGGAAAAATGTTGTCGGGATTAATGCCAAATTCGGTTACTTTTTGAATATTTGTCGAAACGGCCACAAAATGCTTTGCTACGTCGTCTTGTGTTGCCGATTGCAAGAACCAACTTCTAATGGTTTCTGCGTTGGATAAGGTTTCTTGCGTAGTAAATGTTTTAGAAACGATTACAAAAAGCGTGGTTTCTGGATTTACTTTTTTGAGAATTTCGTTTACGTGATCTCCATCTACATTCGAAACAAAATGAACATCCAATTGGTTTTTATAATATTGTAATGCTTCAACAATCATTGCAGGGCCTAAATCGGAACCTCCAATACCAATATTGACAACATCGGTGAACGGTTTCCCGGTAAATCCTTTTCGTTGTTCCGAAATGATTTCATTAGAAAACTGCTTGATTTTGTTTTTAACGGCAAAAATTTCTGGCATTACATTCGTTCCGTCTACATATACTGTTGCACTTTCTTTAGCACGTAATGCTGTATGTAAAACAGCTCTGTTTTCGGTTTGATTGATGCTATCGCCATCAAAATATTGCGATATTGCAGCTTTCAATTGCACTTCATTAGCTAATTCATGAAGCAAATCCATAGTCTCTTTTGTAACAATATTTTTAGAATAATCCACCAAAAAATCATGCCATTGCAAGTGCATGTGTTCTGCTCTTGCCGGTTCGTTTGCAAATAAATCTTGCATTCGGACATTTTTTAGGGTTTCAAAGTGTGCTTGTAATTTTTTCCAAGCAGCGGTTTGTGTTGGATTGATTGCTTTTAATGCCATTATTCTTTAAATTTTAATGCGGTTATTTGATCTAATTCTTTTTTCAGTGGTGCAATGTGCTGTAAATATTTTTGTTTGTCGGAACTTCCCATGGGTTCGGTGTTTGGTAATTTCAAACGCAACGGATCTACTTGCACTCCGTTTTTCCAAAAGCGATAGCACACATGTGGCCCTGTGGCCAATCCTGTACTTCCTACGCGTCCAATGGTTTGCCCTTGTGATACGTGTTGTCCATTGCGTACCAATATTTTAGACATGTGCAAATATTGGGTCGAATAGGTGCTGCTATGGCGCACTTTTACAAAATTACCATTTCCGGCGGTGTAGCCCGATTTTTCCACAACACCTGAAGCGGTTGTTTTAATTGGCGTGCCATGTGGCGCTGCATAATCGGTGCCGTTATGCGCTTTAAATCGCATTTGTACCGGATGAAAACGGCGTCCAGAAAAACGCGAAGAAATTCGAAAATAGTCTAATGGCGCTTTCAAGAACATACTTTTAAGCCCTTTTCCATTTTCGTCATAATAATCTTCCTTCTTTTGATTTTCATTCAATTTATAAGGAAACGCAAATATTTTTTTGCCTTTGTGCTCAAAATACGAAGCTTCAATACTTTCTACACCAATATATATGGAGTCTTCCATGTATTTTTCATTGATGGTTACGGCAAATTTATCGCCTTTTTGAATTTTAAAAAAGTCAATAGTATAGGCATAAATTCCGGCCAATTTTGGAGCCAAAGCAGGGCTCACGCCTGCGTTGCTTAAGGTTTCAGACAGAGAACCGTTAATTTCGGCCGCTACCACTCTACGTTTGATTTTAGTTGGCTTTTGTTTGTTTGCTACTACTAAAGAATCTCTAAAATCTACAACCGTATATTGGATCCTGTCTTCAATATAAATCAAGGCCTTGAGCGTATTGGGCTTTTTTTTATCCAAAAAAAGAATATAAGGTTTCCCAACTTTTATTCGTCTGACATTGAATGAATCTTTTACTTTTTCGGTAACCTGATGTACAGTAAGACTATCACGCAACGGAAATTTTTCTAAAAGTGCCCCAAACGTATCTCCCGAACGTATGGTATCTCTTATTACTTTAT
>DALYCS010000005.1:8442-15775 GCA_031973615.1 Flavobacterium sp.
GTTAAATGTAAACCCATATTCTTTGATAATGGGTTCTTTTTTTACTGTTTTGGTTTTCTTATGGTCCTCTTTTGTATTACAAGCTGTAAAAAAAGAACTAAAGAAAACAAGTATTACAAGGTATCTCAATGTTTTTATGTTTCAATGATGTTAAGCGCCCCAATTTTCAAGTTCCTCAGCTGACCATAATTCAGGAAAGAAAATTCGTTTTTGATATTTCGGCAACATGTATTTTTTCCAATCACTTCCTCCCGTTGCTTCGTGATTTCCTGGAACACTCTCAATATATTTTTTTGCAGCATTGAAATGCCCCATAACCCATGTAATGTTTACAGTAACGTCATAATGACGCATGGCTGCTACTAATGTTGGATTTTTTTGATCGTCTTCGGGTAATTGTTTGAATTTGCGCCATAGGTTGATGGTATTGTATTCTTCCATATGGGCCAAGAATTGTTTTTTGTATTTACGTTCGAATTCCAAAATTAGAAATGATTTTTCACCCGTTTGATAATCTTTACCTGCCGCCTGCCAATACAAATGCTCAAAGGCATGTTCGAAAGGTGTATTTCTATCGATTGTTGCTCTAAAACGATTGTCAATTAAGTTGATCAATTCGGTAGAAGAAAATTCTATGAACCGATACTGAGCCGATTGAAATCCGCTAGCTGGGGTTAAGGTATTTCTAAATTTTAAATATTGTTCGGGTTCCATTCCATCTTTCATGATATCAAATGAAGTGGTCAACATGTCAAAATAGCGACTGATGCGCCCTAATTTATCCGTAAAATAAGCAGTCGATGGTTGTTCGGTATGACACAACTGCTCCATTTCCCAAAGAATCATTTTGAACAATAATTCGTTCACTTGGTGGTACATCACAAACACCATTTCATCGGGCAAAGTAGTGCGCTGGGTTTGCAAACTAAGCAAAGCATCGGTTTGTATATAATCCCAATAGGTAATCGGTTTTGCCCAAAGTAAACCTTCTAAATGAGTCGAAGTGTTTTGATTAATCGCCGTGAATTTATCATTGAGTTGATTGAGTTGTTCTTGGATTTTTGGGGTAATTTCCATTCGTTATTTACTTTTTTATTTTAAATGAATATTTTAGTCCTTTAAAGGCTTCAATATCTGCTTTTAGTGACCCAACGGCTAAGCTAGCTTTTACCCGAATAGGAATTTTATTATCGTCATCAGATACCCAAACCGTTAAGCTTTCCTCTTCTTGAAATACCCTGCCAGCTTGTACAAAAGGTCTAAAAATCATACAAGAAACTTTTCCAAATTTAGTGCTTATATCTTCTCTTCCTAAAAATTTTAACTTAAATTTTGTGGTTTCACCATCAAAAAACATATCAATTGCTATGGATTCTCCCACATTTAATTTGTCAATTTTGGGATGATTTCTCAAATAATAGTAAGCAGATACAATGTCTTGCACTTCCTCCGGAACGGATATCGTCTTTTCTTTATCGTGTTTGTAGTCTTTAACCAACACCGTGTTTTTGGATTGATTGAAAAACCCTACTTGGTTTTTAGTGTATCCGCCTTCATCGATTTTTCGAACAAATTGATAGGGTTTACCCGTTTCTTTATCAAAATAGCTTTCGTAATTGTCGTCTACTCTAAAGAAAAATTTGGTCATTCCAATGGTCCAACCTTTTCCAATAACATGATGCACTTTTTTGTTGTTTTTAGTTGCCTCTTTGATTTCCAATGTGGCATATCCGGCATTAACAACTCCATAGTGAATTCGCATTTTAAGCCATTCGCCTGTAGTGTACGCATTTTCCCTTTGATCAAATGAATTAGTGAGGACAAAAAGCACTAAAAGTGTTGCTATTTTTTTCATATTACAATTTATATCTAATTGAAAACGCAATTTCTGTTCCAAAAATAGTAAAACAAAAAAACCCAGTCAAAAATATGACTGAGTTTTTATGCTATTAACCAACCAAAAACTATAAATTATGAAAATTTACTACAAGATGAAGAGCAAACTACCTCTCTACATTTGCTTGGCAAAGGTACATTGATTTTTATGTTATTCTCAGCAAAAATCAAACTTTAACATATTTTTATCAGAAATAACACTACTACAACGTTGTATTCTAATAATTATTTAATAAAAATTGATTTTTATAGTGTTCCTCGCAATGCTTGCTCTCTTTCAATCGATTCAAAAAGCGCTTTAAAATTCCCCGCTCCGAATCCTCTAGCACCCATTCTTTGAATAATTTCGAAAAAAAGTGTTGGACGGTCTTCCACAGGTTTCGTGAAAATTTGCAATAAATATCCTTCCTCGTCAGCATCAATCATGATGCCTAACTTTTGCAGTTCGTTGATATCTTCTTTAAATTTAGACATGTGATCTTTTAATCTTTCAGGAATTGCATCATAATAGGCTTGAGGCGGAGTACTTAAAAATTCAATTCCTCTAGCCCGCATTTTAGCTACTGTTGTTAAGATGTCATCCGTAGCTACAGCAATATGTTGCACGCCTTCGCCTTCGTAAAAATCTAAATATTCTTCAATTTGAGAGCGTTTTTTCCCTTCGGCCGGTTCATTGATAGGGAATTTAATCCTTCCGTTTCCATTGCTCATTACTTTAGACATTAACGCTGAATATTCTGTGGTAATTTGTTTGTCATCGAACGAAAGAAAGTTGACGAATCCCATAACATCCTCAAACCATTTTACAGCTTCATTCATTCGATTCCACCCCGTATTACCCACCATGTGGTCAATATATTTTAATCCAACAGGTTCCGGATTATAATCCGATTTCCATTCGCTATATCCTGGTAAAAAGATCCCGTTATAATTTTTACGTTCTACAAAAATGAAAACAGTTTCTCCGTAAGCGCCATAAATTCCCGCACGAACTACTGTTCCATTTTCATCTTTTTCTTCTACAGGCTCAAAATAAGAATTTGCACCACGTTTAGTGGTTTCTTGGTAAGAATGACGTGCGTCTTCTACCCAAAGTGCAATTACTTTAACACCGTCACCGTGTTTTTTTACGTGTTCTCCAATTGGCGAATCACTATTTAATGCTGTGGTTAACACCAGGCGTATTTTATCTTGTTTTAACACATAGGACGCTCGGTCTTTAACTCCTGTTTCTAATCCTGCATATGCTAAGGATTGAAATCCGAAAGCTGATTTATAAAAATGCGCAGCTTGTTTGGCATTTCCTACGTAGAATTCTACGTAATCTGTGCCTAGTAAAGGCAAGAAGTCTTGTGCTCCTTCAAATATTTTTTCTAATCCGTATTCTACAGATTTTATTTCTTGTGCCATAATTCTAATATTTTTAAAAATGGTAATACATTACCTAAAAGTTGAGTGTGTTCTTTATTCTTCTAACCACGATTGAAAATAGGTGTCATCTGCAATATTCATAGCTTCTTCGGTAACCATTAACGGTTTAAACGTATCTACCATTACTGCCAGTTCTAAGGTTTCTTTCTTTCCAATACTGCGTTCTGCAGCTCCTGGGTGTGGTCCGTGAGGAATTCCAGCAGGGTGCAACGAAATATTTCCTGGTTTCACATCATTTCTACTCATAAAATCACCATCTACATAATACAATACCTCATCGGCATCAATATTGCTGTGGTTGTATGGAGCAGGAATAGATAATGGATGATAGTCGTATAATCTAGGCACAAAGGAACAGATTACAAAAGCACTTGTTTCAAACGTTTGGTGTACCGGTGGTGGCAAATGAATTCTACCGGTTATTGGTTCGAAATCATGAATAGAAAAGGCATAAGGATAATTGAATCCGTCGTAGCCAATAACATCAAAGGGGTGTGATGCATAAACCAATTCAAAAATTTCGTCTTTCTTTTTTACCTTGATGATAAAATCGCCTTTCTCATTATAGGTTTCTAATTCTTCAGGGCGACGAATATCTCTCTCGCAATAAGGCGAATGTTCTAATAATTGTCCAAACCAGTTTCTATATTGTTTGGGAGTATAAACGGGAGCATGAGATTCAACGATAAACAAACGGTTGTCTTCGGTATCGAAATCCATTTTATAAATCATACCCCGAGGAACCACAAGGTAATCACCATAACTAAAATCTAGATTTCCCAGCATGGTTCTGAGCTTTCCGGTTCCTTTATGAATGAAGATCACTTCGTCCGAATCGGTGTTTTTATAAAAATAATCGGTAGTTGATTTTCGAGGTGCTGCTAATACAATATGGCAATCCGAATTGGTCAATACGATTTTTCTGCTTTCAAGATAATCATCTTGTGGTGCCACATCAAATCCTCTCAATTTATAGGATTGAATATTGTTTGATTTAGCAATTTTTGGCGCTACACTGTATTGTTTTCTGATTTCTTTTACTTGAGTAGGTCTTTGTTCATGATAGGAATTGGTGGACATGCCGTCAAATCCTACCGTTCCAAATAATTGCTCATAATATAAATCGCCGTTGGGTTTGCGAAATTGCGTGTGTCGCTTGCGTGGAATTTCGCCTAATTTATGATAGATTGGCATAGTGTTTTTTGTTTAAAAGTTACGGTTAAAGCGTTTATAGTGCTGACTAAAAACGATACAAATTAATCAAAAAAAGCAGTACTCATTCAGGATTTCTCTTGATGAGGAATTTAAGATGCGTCAATAACCCGATCCAAAATGGTTCCATACCTTACAAATTTCGTAAATATTTAAAAAAAGCCACTATAAAAGTGGCTTGATTTTTTATTTTTCTTCTTTGCCTAATTTAGCATTTCGTTTGCCGTATAGGAAATACACAACTATACCGATTGCCAACCAGCCCAATGATAGCATTTGAGCATCTTTGCTCAAATTAATCATCAAATAGGTGTTGATTAATATCCCGAAAACTGCAATTACTGGAAGTGCTGGTACTTTGAAAGTTCTTTCTATGTTTGGCTGTTTTACTCTAAGAATCCAAACCGCAACACAAACCATAGTAAAGGCAAATAAGGTACCGAAACTGGTCATGTCGGCCAACTTATTAATCGGCGTGAATGCAGCAACAGTAGCTATTATTCCTCCAAGGATCATTAAATTCGTTTTTGGAGTTCCAGAAATAGGATTAATTTTTGAAAACACTTGAGGAATAAGTCCGTCTTTTGACATTCCTAAGAAAATTCTTGATTGACCCATAATCATTACCATTAATACTGAAATTAATCCTACCGTAGCGGCAATTGTGATAATGTAACCTGCCCATGCTTGTCCGGCAATATCAAATGCATACGCCACAGGTGCTTTAATAGCGTCTGGATACTGTCCTAGTGGATCAAAATCTTTATAATTCATCATTCCGGTTAACACTAAAGAAACCAAAATATACAATAACGTACAAATCAATAAGGAAGCAATAATAGCAAATGGCACGTCTTTTTTAGGATTTTTTGCCTCTCCCGCTTGGGTTGAAACGGCATCAAAACCTACATATGCAAAAAAGATCGCCGCAGCACCAGAAACAATTCCGGTTATACCATATGCTTCATGAGTGGTTTCGCCATCTATAATTTTACTAGCTTCCGGAATAAAAGGCGTCCAGTTTTCTATGTTTATAAAGAAAGCCCCTGCAATAATTACGAAAATAATGGCAGAAACTTTAAGAATTACAATCATGTTGTTTGCTTTTGCAGCGCTTTGTGTTCCTTTAATTAAGATGGAAATAACAAAAAGCACAATTAAAAAAGCAGGTAAATTCATAGAAAACCCTTCTCCTGTATAACTTGCCGGATCAGAAGTTAGCCACTCGGGAAGTTTTATGCCAAACATTTTGAGAAGTTTGTTGAAATAGCCCGACCACGAAACCGCAACGGTCATGGAGCCCATGGCATATTCTAAAATTAATCCCCAACCGATAATCCAAGCGAATATTTCTCCGATGGTTCCATAAGCATAGGCATAAGCAGAACCTTCAACGGGTAAAATAGAAGCAAACTCTGAGTAACATAGTGCTGCAAAAACACAGGCAATACCAGCAATAATAAAAGAAATTGCCAAGGCAGGTCCTGCATGATAATAAGCTCCTGTTCCTGTCAATACAAAAATTCCTCCTCCAATAATGGCTCCTACACCAATTGCAGTCAAACTCCATTTTCCGAGAACTTTCTTCAATTCACTTTTTTTCATATCAGCTTCAAATGCAGAAACTGGTTTAACTCTCCAAATAGACATAACTAATTATTTAAAATTTGAATTCCAAAAATAAACTTTTTTAAAAACAATACGACAGAAAATTACATTAAATGTAATTTTTTTATTGATTTTATACATTTAAAACCAAAAACCTACCGAAAACCAAGTAAAATGATTTCCTGTTTCGGGCGACCAAGAATGTTTAATTTCTATCGGTCCAACAATAGATTCCATTCCGTAACCCAAGGCATAGCCTGTGTATTTTGGGCTGACTAACCACCTTGTGGAATGTTCGAAAATACGATTGCCAATAGTAGCATAGTTTCCTGTAAAATTAACATGATGCTTTTTATAAAATTCGTAATCAAAAGTGAGTGTTTGTTTCAGATAACTGTCTCCGGCTACACTTAAAAAATCATAACCAAAAAACGGTTTAAAATTATTAGTAGGCACAAATCCGTATCCACCTAATACAAAATCAAAGAATGAAATCGTTCGTCTACCAATGGCAAAACCAATTTCAGTCTGTGATTTAATGGTGCATTTTTTCAGCGGTTCAAAGACAATACTCCCTTCTGTTTTTGCAATTGAAAACCGCTTGAATTGTTGGGTATAATCTGAAGAATATAAATATGATTTTAATTCCCCAGCAAATGACCAACCTTTACTTGGAAAGTATTTTTGGTTGAAGGAATCGTATTTCAAATAGCCAAAAGCCGACAGATAATCACTGCTGTCAAAAACCGGCGTTGTGTTTTGAAGGGTTTGCGATTGAATTTTAAGATACTTAAATTCGACACCGGCACCCACTGAAAATTTTTGTGCAAATAAGGTTTGCAAATAGGCTTGGTTGGTTAATTCGGTAAAGTCAATGTTGATGGAATTGATGCCTAAGTCTGTAAAGACTACACCGTTTTCAAAATCGGTTGAAATATTTCGATTGAACGTATTTAATTTAGAATTCACCCCAAAACTCCAATAAAAACCATTGTCCAAATAATATTCAAAATTATACCTGAAGTTATCCCCAAGAATAACATCTAAAGCAACCACATCATTTTTGGTAATGATTTTTTTATGTGTATAGTTGACGAGTACCCCACTTTTGTATAAATCATCATAATGCAAACCAAATTTCATAAAAGTGTTGGTAGGATTTTCTTTCAAATGAAGCACCAATCGC
>DALYCS010000005.1:15822-29617 GCA_031973615.1 Flavobacterium sp.
TATCCATTTTTTCAAAGGAATAGGTAATGGCACTGAAATTTTGAGTGGCATTTAAGTTTGAAATCCCTTTCTCCAGTTGAAGGTGGGTAATTGTGGTGTTTCTTTTTATTTTTAGTTTCCCTAAAATATAGGCACGGGTATAATTTTCTAATTTATTTGAGGTAATTTCAGCAATTGAAATGGAATCATTTTTAATGGGTTTTTTATACCTGTTTTGATCATATCTCAAGGCCATTAAGGCATTACAAAACGCATTGGCTCTATCGTTTCCTTTCTTAATGATTTCTACTCCCTTATCAAATGAAATTGCCGAATATCCTTTAATATCTGGATTGATATAAATATTGGTAAGCTTTCGCTTTTCATCCATTTTTTCAATCATCGAAAAATTATTAATTTGGGAAAGAACCGTGGTAACATCATTTAATTGCATCCTGTTTTTCAGCCCTTCTTGCACATCGACGCCAATAATAAAATCCATTCCTCTACTCTTTAACTCTTCTACCGGATAATTATTGACTACCCCACCATCTATGAGAATTTTTTGGTTTATTTCTACTGGGTTGTAGAGTGTGGGTATTGCGCCACTCGCAATAATGGCCTCGGCTAAAATTCCCCTCTCTAAAACTACTTGTGATCCGGTTTCTAGATCAGTGGCGATACATAAAAAAGGAATAGGGAGCTTATTGAAATCTCTTTCATGACTCACGTGCTTTGTAAGCCTTGAAATTAAATTATAATTGTATAAGCCTTTAGACAACCCTGAAGGAAGTCCTAATTTAAAATTAGTGAAAGGCAAAGTTAACGCATACATTTCGTCGTTTCGCTTTTCATAAAAGGATTTAGAATCTCGAGGCGTATAATCTTGTAATAAAGCATTAACATCAAGCGCAGAAAAAATGGAATCTAATTGGTTGGCACTATAGCCTGCGGCATATAAACCACCCACCACTGCTCCCATGCTAGTACCAGCAATATAATCGACTTTTATGTTTAAGGAATCTAGGGTTTTTAACACCCCAATATGTGCCAAACCTTTTGCGCCTCCTCCACTCAATACTAAGCCAACTTTTGGGCGCGAGGTTTCTTGTCCAAAACTCAATTGGAAAAACAACAACAGGCAGATTCCTATAAAGTGCTTATGCATAATCATTACTTATTCTTGTAAAAGTCGGAAATTTTTTTGGCTTTTGAAAGTCCAACTATTTCAGCAACTGATTCAGTAGAGGCCAATTGTAATCTTTTAACGCTTTTAAATTCTTTCATCAAGGCAATCATGGTTTTTTCACCAATCCCTGGAATCGACTCCAGACTATTAGTAAGTGCCGATTTACTCCGTTGATCGCGATGGTGTGTGATGCCAAATCGATGGGCTTCATTCCGTAAATATTGAATCACTTTAAGTGTTTCCGATTTTTTATCCAAATACAACGGCGCTGAATCGCCGGGATAATACAATTCCTCGAGGCGTTTTGCGATCCCGATGATGGCTATTTTTCCGCGCAAACCCAATTCGTCAATACTTTTTAAGGCCGACGACAATTGACCTTTACCTCCATCAATAATGATTAATTGTGGCAACGACTGGTTTTCATCCAACATTCGTTTATAGCGTCGGTACACTACTTCTTCCATAGAAGCAAAATCATTGGGCCCTTCTACCGTTTTAATATTAAAATGACGGTAGTCTTTTTTACTTGGCTTTCCGTCTTTAAAAACTACACAAGCTGCTACCGGATTTGTGCCTTGAATATTGGAATTATCAAAACATTCTATATGCCTAGGTTCTGTTGATAAACGCAAATCTTTTTGCATTTGCGCCATGATGCGATGGGTGTGTCGTTCTGGATCCACAATTTGAATTTGCTTCAACTGCTCCAATCGATAATACTTTGCATTGCGTTCAGATAAGTCCAAAATTTGCTTTTTATCTCCCAATTGCGGCACGGTAACCTTGATTTTTTCTCCCAAATCAAGTGGGAATGGCACTATTACTTCTTTTGCGTTCAATTGAAAACGCTCCCGTAACTCCACCACAGCTAGCGCCAACAAATCTTCATTGGTTTCATCCAGTTTTTTCTTGATATCTAAGGTATGTGAACGCACAATAGCGCCGTGCGAAATTTGTAAAAAGTTAACATATGCCATCGTCTCATCAGAAACAATGGAAAACACATCGATGTTGGATATTTTTGGATTGACTATGGTCGATCGCGATTGATAATTTTCTAAGACGTCTATTTTTTCTTTGATTTTTTGCGCGGCTTCAAACTGCAATTGCTGGGCTAAATCGGTCATGGTCCTTTTAAAATCTTTCAAACTTTCTTTGAAATTGCCCTTTAAAATTTGACGAATTTTTTCAACTTGTAATTGGTAATTTTCAAAAGTTTCATAGGATTCACAAGGTCCTTTACAGTTGCCTATGTGGTACTCCAAACAGACTTTGTATTTTCCGGCTTCAATATTGGCTTTTGACAAATCATAGGTACAAGTACGCAACGGATACAAAGCCGTTATCATGTCTAAAAGGGTGTGAACTGTTTTAAAACTCGTGTAAGGTCCATAATACTCTGAACCGTCTTTGATCATTTTCCGGGTGGAAAAAATTCGGGGAAACCGTTCGTTTTTGATGCAAATCCATGGATACGTTTTATCATCGCGAAGCATTACATTATAGCGCGGTTGCAATGTTTTTATCAAATTGTTTTCTAATAACAATGCATCCGATTCGGTGGGAACGACAATATGCTTGATGCTTACAATTTTTTTCCCCAATACCGCCGTTTTGTAATTATCGTGGTTTTTAGTGAAATAGGATTGCACTCTTTTTTTTAGGTTTTTTGCTTTGCCAACATATAAAATTTTTCCTTCCTTATCATAATACTGATATACCCCGGGATTGTCGGGCAGTGTTTGGATTTGAAGTTCTAAAAGTGTTTGCATTGGGTTAAAAAAGAGTAAAGAACAAAGATAGGAGATTTGTTTTTGAATTCTTACACTTTTTTAACCAGTTGTTGCTCAAAGAAAGAGCCGCATTGACTCCAGTAGTATTGTTTTACTTGTTTGGAGTCTAAAATTTATGATATTTGAACGGGTTCTTGCTCATATGCTAGAACTTTTTGTATTTTTAGCACATCAGAATTAATACAATGACTGCCTCAAAACCACTTAGGATTCTAAAAGAAACCATTTTAGCCGGAGAAAGCAAAACCATTAATATGGAAATTGCAAAGTTACACACCATGACCAAATTGAAAATTCCGATCATTGTGGAACGTTCAAAAATTGAGGGTCCAACGGTATTATTTTCGGCCTGTTTGCATGGCGATGAAATCAATGGAACTGAAATTGTGCGGCAGCTTATTATCCAAAAAATAAACAAACCAAAATGTGGTACCATCATTTGCATTCCGATTATTAATATTTTTGGATTTGTAAATCAAACCCGAGAATTTCCAGATGGACGCGATTTAAACCGCGTTTTTCCAGGAAGTAAAACAGGTTCATTAGCTAGTCGGTTTGCCTATTACATTCTAAAAGAAATTATGCCACATGTTGATTATGCTGTTGATTTTCATGCCGGTGGTGCCAGTAGATTTAATGCTCCTCAAATTAGAATTGTTCCTGAAAACCAAGAATTAAAAGAATTATCCGACGTATTCAATGCACCATTTACCTTGTATTCAAAAAACATATCGGGAACTTTTCGGAATTCCTGTGATAAATTAAATGTCAAAATGTTGTTGTTTGAAGGTGGAAAATCATTGGACATCAATGAAAAAATTACCCAAGAGGCTTTGGAAGGGACCAAGCGCTTTTTGCACCATTTGGGCATGTTAAACCCCAAAAAGAAAGTGAGTAGTCCCCAACAAAATTCCATTTACATTGAAAAATCAAACTGGATTAGAGCAAAATATTCAGGCATGTTTCACGGATTAACGAGTATTGGCAGCTTTGTAAAAAAAGGAGACATACTGGCAACCATTTCAGACCCATATGGAAAAGTAGAGCACAAAGTAAAAGCGCCACATGCAGGGTACATTATCAATGTCAATGATGCGCCCATTATTTATCAAGGGGACGCTATATTTCACATTTCAACCCAATTAGAGCATGAATAAAAAGGAAGCTAGAAGAAAGAGCAATGAAATGAGAAGTAAATTAGCTCCTGAAGAAATCGAAGATAAAAGTTTGGCAATAGCAAACCAATTGTTGCGCTTGGATATTTGGGACAAATTGTATTATCATTTATTCTTAACAATTGAAGAACAAAAAGAAATCAATACCGAATATGTACTTCAAATTTTAGCGGGAAAAGACAAAGAAACTGTACTTTCAAAAAGTGATTTTGCAACTATAGAAATGACACATTATTTGCTAACAGATAGCACCACAATCAAAAAGAATCCATATCATATTCCAGAACCAATTGATGGCATAGAAGTGCCTGATGCAAAAATTGATGTGGTTTTTGTGCCGCTTTTAGCTTACGACAAGCAAGGAAATCGTGTTGGCTACGGAAAAGGTTTCTACGATAACTTTCTAAACAAATGCAAACCCGAAACGATTAAAATTGGGTTGTCGTTCTTTCCTCCTGAGGAACGTATTGAAGATGTATCCTCTACTGACGTAAAATTGGATTTTTGTGTAACGCCTATTGGCATTATCAAATTTTAATTTTCAGTTGTTACTTGCTCTTTGTCTGTATGAGCAAAAGCTCTTTTGTTGAATACAATTAAAATCCCAACGCCAGTAGAAATGGCAAAATCTGCTACATTGAAGATGGCATTGAAAAATGTAAAGTGTTTTCCACCCCAAATAGGCAACCAAGAGGGGAGATTTCCTTCCCAAATTGGAAAATAAAACATATCCACTACTTCGCCGTGGAACCAAGTTCCATAAGGCTGTTCTGCAAAAGCTGTGGCTACTTGATGGTAACTGTCGTTAAATATTACCCCATAAAAAACAGAATCGATTATGTTTCCTAAAGCTCCTGTAAAAATTAAGGCAACAGCAACAATAAGAAAATTTGACGCTTGCTTTTTTACAGAATCCCACAACCACCATGCAATAAATGGCACAACAAATATTCGGAATAAGGTTAAAAATAATTTTCCATATTCACCTGGAATAATAGCACCAAAAGCCATTCCTTCATTCTCGATAAAATGAATTCGAAACCAATCAAACACTTTAACTTCTTCATTGATGAAAAAATGCGTTTTGATATAGATTTTCGAAATCTGATCGATGAATAAAATACTAATGATTAATAAGTAGGCTTTCTTTAAAGACATTTGCAAAAATTTTAAGCAAAAGTAGTGGTTTTTATCAAATAAAAAACGCTCCAAACGGAGCGTTAGTAAAATTTTGTTAAAAGATTAACGTTGTAAATTTTTAGCTTCGATGCTCATCGTAGCATGCGGAACGATTTTCAAACGTTCTTTGCTAATTAATTTGCCGGTTACTTTACATAATCCGTAGGTTTTGTTTTCGATTCGAATTAACGCATTTTTTAAATCTCTAATGAATTTTTCTTGGCGAATGGCCAGTTGTGAGTTTGCCTCTTTACTCATGGTTTCACTACCTTCTTCAAATGCTTTAAATGTTGGTGATGTATCATCTGTCCCATTATTTAAATCATTCATATAGGCGCTTTTTATCAATTCTAAATCCCCTTTTGCTTTTTCTAATTTAGCCTGAATTAAGGCTTTGAATTCTGCTAAATCTGCGTCAGAATATCGCATTTGCTCCTCTATCATACTTTCAATTTTTATATTACACTTTAATTTGTTCTCATTTATTATTTTGAAATGGAAATATTTGTTTTAATATCATCAAATTCAATTTCAATTCCCTTAGCTATCGAATCTTCAAATTCTAGGGTTTCTGTTAATGTTTCCGACTTGATGTACGTTAGGTTTGCCGCTACGGCTGCTTCTAATTGTACATTTTTCTCCAGTTTAACCACAATTTTATCCGTAACTTCAAATCCAGAATCTTTTCGAATATTCTGAATTCGATTGACCAATTCTCTGGCAATACCTTCTTTGCGCAATTCATCCGAAATGGTAATGTCTAAAGCCACCGTAATTCCGTTTGCATTGGCTACTAACCAACCCTCAATATCCTGTGAAGAAATTTCCACATCCGCAAGTGATAAAATTATGCTTTTTCCAGCAATATCAAGTTCCAATGCATTGTCGCGTTCTAGTGTTGCAATTTCTTTTGGGCTAAATCCTTGTATCTTACTGGAAATCAAACCCATATCTTTTCCAAAACGAGGTCCTAATGTTTTGAAATTTGGTTTAATTTGCTTCACCAATATGCCGGATGCATCATCCAACAACACCACTTCTTTTACGTTTACCTCAGCTTTTATCAGGTCTGAAACTGCCTCGATTTCAGCACGTTGAACGGCGTCAAGTACCGGAATCATAACCTTTTGTAAAGGTTGACGTACCTTAATCATTTCTTTTTTTCGAAGAGATAACACTAAGGAAGAAACTGTTTGTGCCTTTAACATTTTGCTTTCCAACGATTTATCAACAAAGTTTTCAACTGATACGGGGAATTGTGCCAAATGTACACTGTCAAAATTTTCTGAGGATGTTGCTACCGTTAAATCTTTGTAAAGTTGGTCCATAAAAAACGGCGCAATTGGTGCTCCTAATTTTGCAACGGTAACCAAACACGTATAAAGGGTTTGATATGCTGCAATTTTATCTTGAGCATAATCGCCTTTCCAGAATCTTCTTCTGCACAAACGAACGTACCAGTTGCTTAAGTTTTCTTGAACAAAGTCAGAAATAGCTCGGGCAGCTTTTGTCGGTTCATAATCAGCATAAGCTTCATCCACTACTTGAATTAATGTATGCAATTCCGACAAGATCCAACGGTCAATTTCGGGACGTTCAGCTACAGGAATTTCAGCTTCACTATAAGTAAAACCATCGATATTTGCATACAAAGCAAAGAACGAATAGGTGTTGTATAGTGTCCCAAAGAACTTTCTACGAACTTCGGCTACACCTTCAATGTCAAATTTTAAATTGTCCCAAGGATTCGCATTGGCAATCATGTACCAACGTGTAGCATCGGGTCCATATTCTGCCAAAGTAGTAAATGGATCTACGGCGTTTCCTAAACGTTTCGACATTTTTTGTCCGTTTTTGTCCAAAACCAATCCATTAGAAACTACATTTTTATAGGCAATTTTATCAAAAACCAAAGTTCCAATAGCGTGTAAGGTATAAAACCATCCTCTTGTTTGGTCTACCCCTTCCGCTATAAAATCAGCCGGAAATGATTTGTTTTGGTCAATCAAATCTTTGTTTTCAAACGGGTAATGCCATTGTGCATATGGCATCGCACCAGAATCAAACCAAACGTCAATCAAATCGCTTTCACGTTTCATGGGTTGTCCTGATGGGGAAACTAAAACGATAGTATCCACTACATTTTTATGCAGATCGACCAAATCATAATTGGCTTCACTCATGTAGCCACTTTTAAATCCTTTGTAGGGATTTTCAGTTTGAAAACCAGCGGCAATTGCTTTTTCAATTTCGTTGTATAATTCTTCCACAGAACCTACCAATAGTTCTTCCGTTCCATCTTCTGTTCTCCAAATAGGCAATGGGATACCCCAATAACGAGAACGCGATAAATTCCAATCGTTCGCGTTTTTTAACCAATTTCCAAAACGCCCTTCTCCGGTTGCTTTGGGCTTCCAATTGATGGTTTCGTTGAGGTCAAACATTCTATCTTTGATTTCGGTTACTTTGATGAACCAAGAATCTAAAGGATAGTATAAAATTGGTTTGTCAGTTCTCCAACAATGCGGGTAACTGTGAACATATTTTTCAACCTTAAAGGCTTTGTTTTCTTCTTTTAATTGGATTGCAATTTCTACATCTGCAGAACGTTCTGGTGCTTCTCCTTCGTTATAATATTCATTTTTAACATATTTCCCTGACAAGGCGCCTAATCCCGAAACGAATTTCCCTTGTAAATCAACTAATGGAACCGGATTTCCGTTATCGTCTAACACCAACATGGGTGGTACTTCTGGAGTAGCTTCTTTGGCTACTTTAGCATCATCTGCTCCAAACGTAGGTGCGGTATGTACAATTCCAGTACCGTCTTCCGTAGTAACGAAATCTCCCGAAATTACTCTAAAGGCATTCTCAGGATGTTGATAGGGCAAGGCCAATGGCATCAATTGCTCGTATCGAATTCCTACTAAATCTGCTCCTTTTGCTTCGGCTAAAATTTGGAAAGGAATTTTTTTATCTCCTGCTTTAAAGTTTTCAAAATCTAGAGCTTCTGTCGATTCGAAGTAAGTTTTACCGAATTGTTTACCAACCAAATTCTTGGCCAAAACCACGTTTACAGGTTCAAAAGTATATTGATTGAACGTTTTCACTAAAACGTAATCGATTTTTGGACCAACGGTTAATGCCGTGTTTGAAGGCAACGTCCAAGGTGTAGTTGTCCATGCTAAAAAATGTACCGTGCCAAATCCCTTTAAAAAGCTTGGTAAGGTTTCCTCTTTTGCTTTGAATTGCGCTACAATAGTTGTATCCGTAACATCACGGTACGATCCGGGTTGATTCACTTCGTGAGAAGACAAACCAGTTCCTGCTTTTGGCGAATACGGCTGAATGGTGTAGCCTTTGTATAATAAATCTTTGTTATAAATTTGTTTTAATAACCACCAAACGGTTTCCATATATTTGGATTTGTAGGTTACATACGGATCTTCCATGTCAACCCAGTAGCCCATTTTTTCGGTCAAATCGTTCCATACGTCGGTATAACGCATGACGGTTTTTTTACACGCTTCGTTGTATTCCGTCACCGAAATAGTTTTTCCGATATCTTCTTTGGTGATGCCCAGTTCTTTTTCGGTACCTAATTCAACCGGCAATCCGTGTGTGTCCCAACCTGCTTTTCGCTTAACTTGGTAGCCTTTTTGGGTTTTATAACGACAAAAAATATCTTTAATAGCACGCGCCATTACGTGGTGAATTCCAGGCAATCCATTTGCTGATGGTGGCCCTTCAAAAAACACATAAGGCGTGGCGCCTTCACGAGACGTTACCGATTGTTCAAAGATGCTGTTTTTTTTCCAAAAATCAAGAACTTCGGATGCCACTGTAGGCAAGTCAAGTCCCTTGTATTCAGTAAATTTTGTACTCATTTTGTCGCTTACTTAAATCAATTTGCGAAAGTAATGATTTAAAGGTAAAAGGCAAAAGGTAAAAGGCAAAAGTTGTTGGTTACGAAAAAACTTCTTTAAGTACGTCCAGCGATTTTGGTTTTTTAAAACCTTCCAAATGTAACGTATAGTAATCCAAAAGGATTTTGAGCAGTATTTGGCGTTCTAATCCGGCAAACACCTTTTGATCGGAATCAAATTTTAATTGCAACAACCGTTTGAACAAATGCGTTTCATGATCGCTGAGTGTATGTGCGTTTTGAAAGGGCGTAAAATAGCCTTCTTTGCTGTCAAAAAACGGATAATCAATTTCGGAATCGTCGGGATAAAATCCTAAATATTTGGTAACTTCAGTCATCATAATCAAGTGAAAATTAGTGACCTCATCGTTTGTGTCTAACCACAACAAAGCCGTTTCTAAAAAAGAAAATAAATTTTGATTTTTTTCTTCTTCTTTAATGGCATGGTGTAAAATTTCAGAAAGAAAAATAACCAGAGTACTTTTGACAACATCAGTAGTAATTGTGTAATAACTGTGGGCCAAACGAATTTCTTTAAAATGCTCTAACGTGCCCTTGTTTTTGTGATTGGCTTCAATTTCTAATAGCGTTAAGGGTTGAAAATAAGCAATTTTTTGATTTGCTTTTTTAGCCGAATAGGCACTTGGGACAAAATAACTTTTTAGCCCATCACTTTCGGTAAAGCATTTGACGATCAAACTTTTTTCTTGATATTTTAATGAAGAAAGAACAATAGCTTTGGTTTTTACTTGCATGAGATGGTTTTGTTTTTGTATCTGTCTAAAAATTTCACCTCAATAAAAAACCAAGAAAATATAGCCATCAGTAGGGTTACAATGCCAATCATCGCACCCACCAAAAATGGGTTGTATTGTTCAAATAGTCCGAAGTGTTTGAACACTTGAATGATTGGAAAATGAAAAATATAAATGCCATAAGTAAAATCGCCATACTTCCCAAAATTATTCAAAAAGGGCAAGTTATAGGCCAATTGTATCACCAGCAATCCTAAACTCAACGGAAATAGATAGGCATTGTACTGAAATAGCATGCTCAAAAAAAACAAAATTGAGCCGAACAAAACCATCTTATTGTGTTTTTGCAAGGTTTGAAAATTAAAATACAACAACATTCCTACCGAAAAATAAGACAAATACCCAGGCAATTGTTTTGCCAGTATGGGGAGTTTGTAATACTCAGAAAACAACTGAAAATAAGCTATAGAACAGCCATAAAGTAAAATGAGTACTGCCGTTTTGTTTTTCAATTTATCAAAAAAATAGAATAGTAACGGGATCAAAAGATAAAAACCTTCTTCAATTTTTAATGTCCACAAAGCTCCGTTTACCGAACAAATTAAATTGTGATCAAAAACCCCAGGTAAACACGGTTGCATGAAATTCATGAAAATCAAATTCCAACCTACATATCCAAAGATACTAGGATTCGTAAAATATTGGCCTGCTGAAAGATTAGAAACAAAAAACAGTACAACCGTTGAAAGCAGTATGACAAAAACATATGCCGGTAATATTCGTTTGGCTCTTTTAATAAGGTATTGTCTAAGTGAGGTGCTTTTTGCGTAACTCTTAGCAATTAAGAAGCCGCTGATGACAAAAAATGCTTTTACCGCAATGCTTGCACTAAAGATGGACAAGAGAAACTGAAGTTCGCCCTGCATGGACAATTCAGCCAAATGGCAAAAAAAGATAGATACTGCAAAAAATAGCCTCAGAAAATCAAACGCATTTTTCTCTATCATCCTTATCGAATTATCATTACTTTTTTTACGGTAGTCTGTAATCCGTCTTCTGAGGAAACAAAAATCATGTATACCCCTGAGGCGACTTTATATTTTCCGAAGGCGGTTGTATCCCACTCAATTGTTCCTCCAGCTGTTGTAGTTTCATGTACTAAATTTCCTTCTATATCGGTAATTTTGACTGTAGCTTTATCGGTCAATCCGCTAATTTTTACGGTCCCCAAAAAACCCGGTCGAACAGGATTTGGATAGACATAAACATCAGCTAAATTATCACTTGGTTGTGTTGATGTTCCTAAAAATGAAACCATGCCTTTATCGGTTGCAAAAAACACCTCACCAGAAACTCCATCAATTTCAATATCGTTTACCGAGTTGCTTGGCAGCGGCGAGTTGGTCACATCAAAACGATGAATGGTTTGTTGACCATCAGCGGAAACCAAGAAAACGCCTCCATTTTCTATGGCAACCCATTTTCGATTGGCGCCATCAACAGCAATATCCACAATTAATTGTTGGTAAAACAACTCTTGCGCCAAATCGCCTTCTTGGATAATAATACTGGATACATTGAGTTCCTCTCTTTGAAGAAATTGATTCACACTCGACAAAACACGAAGACCAGCTGCGGTTCCAATCCAAAGTTGATTGCGTTGGTCAATAGCTACGCACAACACATTGGTAGAAGGCAACCCGCTATCGGTATTGATGACGAGTGTCTTGTTGTTCTGAGTGTCGTTAAAAGCGATGACGCCATCATCTCGAGTAGGCAACCACTTGGTTTGATTTTTATCGATGGCCATGGGAGCAAACCTTCCATTAGTGATGTAATCTCCAATGTCATAGGATTGCCATTGATTGGAAGTGCGAAGTACTTTTAAAGCTTTATCGGTGCCTCGATTGGTTACCCATAAATTTCCATTTTTATCAAATGCGGGGCTGTTATTCAACACCCATGTTTGAGGGGTAAATGGTTCTAAACCGCTAGGTCCCGAATTGGAAGGATCGTGAAGAAAAGGAGTTTCACCTGTTAATTCTAATACCCCTGAAAAATAGGAGCTAAAAAAAACATTAGTAGGGTTTAATGGATTTATGGCAATATCCGATAAACACTTTGCTTCCAATAAATTGGAATATGGGATGGTTTTCCACCCTATATTTTGGTCGTAATTACTGATGCCCAATTCGTCAAGCGGAAACGGATTGTAATCAAAAGTATAATCACCATAAACGGTCCACAATAAATTTGGGGCTTTTTTAACGCGAAAAATATAATTTTGAAGCGGACCATTAGGGGATAAATTTTCGAAAACAGCTGGATTGGTTAAGTCGGTAGAAAACAATCCGTCTTTTTGGGTACCCACAAATATTTTGTTTCCGACAACGTTTGCAGCTGTAAATGTTACCAAAAAACCAGGAATGGAAGTAATATTTGCCCGTTGTGAAAAGGCTTGATTTAATACAAAAACATGATTCAATGTGGTAATGATTAATTCGGAACCATTGGTTTTTAATTTTAATCCGGCTTGGGTTTGGTTGAGTATAACTTGCGGCAAAGTGCCATTAAATTTATAGGTTTTTGCATCAGCGTTCATGGCAACCAATTGACTGTTGAACGTCACAATTCCCGTCCAAGATCCTGTGGTAAACGTTTGCCATTGATTGAAATCAAATAGGTTGGGATTGGAAACTGTTGCTTTTCGAATACCAAAATCGCGGGTAACTGCATATATTTCATTGCCTAAAACAGTGGTTTGCAACACCGCTGTTTCTTCGCCGGAAGTTCCAATAAAATAAGTACTAATAAACTCTAAAGTTGTAGCGTCTACTACCGAAATACCATAATCGGTGGCCAGGTATAAACGGCCATTGTGTTCATACAAATCGTTGATTTTCTTTTTGTTGGGCGCTACAGGTACTTCGTTGATAATGTCAACTTTGGTTGTCACCGATCCATCGGGTTGAATTACCAAGAGTAATCCATTTGCATTTCCTGCAAAAATTTTACGTGTTGTTTCCGAATAATGTATAGCTGTAATGGATTCGGGTTTAAACCCCGTAATGGAATTGTGAATAGTCGATTCAGAAGAAACTGTTGTTTGTGGAAAAACGGTATTTTGAGTAGCTGCTAATACTATTCCAGAACCAGCGGAAACATCTACAATTTCATTGTACGAAAAATAGCCCTTCCACAATTGATTGTTTGATTGAGCAAACAATACATGAGAAAGAAAAAAAACAAAAATGTAAACCGATTGCTTCATTCCAATTATTTACTACAAATATACTATAAACGAATTAATTTCAATTTTGATATACAACCAAAAAAAAGCGCTTTCAAATGAATGAAAGCGCTAAAATATTTAATGGAAAGGATTATACAACTCCTTGAGCTAACATAGCATCGGCTACTTTAACAAAACCGGCGATATTGGCTCCTTTTACATAGTTTACATAACCGTCAGGATCCGTTCCATAGGTTTTGCACTGGCTATGAATTCCGACCATGATATCTTTTAAACGCATGTCTACTTCTTCACTGGTCCAATTTAAACGAATCGAATTTTGTGTCATTTCTAACCCAGATGCTGCCACCCCGCCTGCATTTGCCGCTTTACCGGGTGCAAATAGTACTTTGGCATCTAAAAATTGTTTGATTGCGTCTAATGTACATGGCATGTTTGCTGCTTCTGTAACACACATCACGCCGTTAGCAATTAATTTTTTAGCATCTGCTTCGGTCAATTCATTTTGAGTGTTAATAAACGCTTCTGAATGTCCTTTTTTCGT
>DALYCS010000005.1:29627-32598 GCA_031973615.1 Flavobacterium sp.
CACATGGAATTGCGATGTCTACTTTTGCTTCCCAAGGACTTTTTCCTTTGTGGAAAACTGCCTTTGGATATTTCTCAACATAAGCTTGGGCTCTGTTATCGCCGCTAGCTCGCATGTCCAACATAAAGTCAATTTTATCACCTGAAATTCCGTCGGCATCATAAATATAGCCGTCAGGACCTGAAATGGTAACTAATTTTCCGCCCAATTCATTGACTTTCAAGGCTACTCCCCAAGCTACATTTCCAAAACCTGAAATAGCTACCGTTTTACCTGCAATTTTTTCTCCTCTGGTTTTAAGCATTTGTTCGGTGAAATAAACTACACCGTATCCTGTGGCTTCCGGACGAATTAATGAACCTCCATAGGCCAATCCTTTTCCAGTTAGTACTCCTGTAAATTCATTTCGAATACGCTTGTATTGACCAAACATATAGCCAATTTCACGAGCGCCCACACCAATATCTCCAGCCGGTACGTCTAAATCAGGCCCAATATGACGACACAATTCCGTCATAAACGATTGACAAAAACGCATTACTTCTGCATCTGATTTTCCTTGTGGATCAAAGTCTGAGCCTCCTTTACCACCACCCATAGGTAATGTGGTTAAACTGTTTTTGAAAACTTGTTCGAAAGCCAAAAATTTCAATACCGATAAGTTTACAGTATTGTGAAAACGAATACCTCCTTTGTAAGGACCGATAGCTGAATTCATTTGGATTCTAAAACCTCTGTTCACTTGGATTTCTCCTGCGTCATCTACCCAAGGCACTCTAAAAATTATAGCTCTTTCGGGCTCAGCAATGCGCAACAATAAATTTTTTCCGTCGTATTTTTTGTTGTCTGCAATAAAAGGAATTACGGTTTCCGCAAATTCTCTTACCGCTTGAATAAATTCGGGTTCGTTAGGATTTTTGGCTTCAACTTGCGCCATAAAATCATTTATTTTTTTCTTCATCATGGGGCTATAATTTTCTATTTTTTGTATCAATGAAAACGTTTGCGTTAAGTGGACAAATATACAAGTATTTCTGAATTATTAAAAAATAACCTGAAAAACCTATGGGTTCTCCTTACTGCAACTTAAAGCTATTGCATCTGTTATCCTTTGAACGCTTGTTCCAAATCAATTAGTAAATCATCAATGTCTTCTACTCCCACACTCAAGCGCACCAAATCATCGGAAATACCCACTTCTTTTCGCTTATCTTCAGGAATAGACGCGTGTGTCATTAATGCAGGATGGTTGGCTAAGGATTCTACACCACCTAATGATTCAGCTAATGTAAATACTTTTAGCTTTTCTAAGAATTTAATGGCGTCTTCTTTTTTACCGGATTTGAACGTGAACGTGACCATACCACCAAAACCGCTCATTTGTTTTTGAGCAATCTGATGGAACGGATGTGAAGCTAGTCCGGGATAATATACTCTTTCAACTAGTGGATGATTATTCAAATAAGCAGCTACTTTTTCACCATTTTCACAATGACGTTGCACGCGCAAATGCAAGGTTTTAATTCCTCTCAATACCAAAAAAGAATCCATTGGTCCTAAGGTAGCACCTGTTGCAAATTGCTTGAAATGCAATTCTTCTCCCAATGCTTTGTCTTTTATAATTAAGGCTCCAGCAATCACATCAGAATGTCCGCTTAAATATTTTGTGGCTGAATGCATTACAATATCAGCCCCTAAATCCAACGGTTTTTGCAAATATGGTGTTGCAAATGTATTATCCACAGCAAATAATATATTGTGCATTTTGGTAATTTGTGCAATGGCAGCAATATCGGCTAATTTCATTAATGGATTGGTAGGTGTTTCCACCCAAACCAATTTGGTGTTTTCATTGATAAACGATTGGAATTTATCCAAATCATTCATGTCTACAAAATGAAATTTGATACCGCTATCTTTATACAATCGGGTGAATAATCGATATGTTCCTCCATATAAATCGTCCATAGCAATGATTTCATCACCCGCTTTGAACATGCGTAATAAACAATCTGTTGCCGCTAATCCCGAAGAAAAAGCCAAGCCTCTTGCCCCGTTTTCAATACTTGCTAGCGCCTCTTCTAAAGCCGTTCTTGTGGGGTTTGCCGCCCTACTGTATTCGTAATCTCCAACAGGTTTTCCGGGACTCGTTTGCACGTAAGTTGATGTTTGAAATACGGGAGGCATAACAGCTCCTGTTATTTTTTCATGATGCTGACCACCATGTATGGTTTTGGTATTGAATTTCATTCCGATGTGTTTTTTTACAAAATTACTGATTTTTAGAATTCAAAAGGCTGTATTTTTGTGGCTGCTAATGAAAAAAACATAAAATGAACAAAATATACTATTTGGCTTCGTGCGATACCTGCCGAAAAATCATCAAATCATTACCCAACTCAAATAAATTGACCTTTATTGATATCCGTCAAAATCCGATTTCGGAAAGTGATTTGGAAGAAATGTACCAACTTTCAAAAAGTTACGAAGCGTTGTTTAGCAAAAAAGCCCAGTTGTATAAATCGTTGGGTTTAAAAGATAAAAATCTAACCGAAGCCGATTTCAAAAAATACCTTTTAGAACATTACACGTTTTTGAGTCGCCCAGTTTTTATTATCGATGGGAAGATTTACATTGGAAATAGTCCAAAAAACATTCACGAAGTAATTACCGTTTTAAGCTAATGTCAAAAAGAAGTTGGGCATTAGTTGCCGCTACCTTAGTTTCCATCATTTACGGTGTAACCTTTACTATTGCTAAGGATGTTATGCCTAAATATATCGATGCCTTTGGGTTTATTGTGATGCGTGTTGGTGGTTCGGTTTTGTTATTTTGGTTGATTTCCTTTTTTGGTCCCAAAGAAAAAATCGCTAAAGAAGATTTTCCTCGAATTGTTGCTGCTGCATTCTTCGGAGTTGCTTTTAATATGTTGACATTTTTCAAAGGATTGAGTTACACATCGCCTATTATG
>DALYCS010000006.1:0-9890 GCA_031973615.1 Flavobacterium sp.
TTTTGAGGCGAAAGGTTCGCAAACAAACGAGCGTTTCAAATTTAACATCATTTAGCATAATTACTACCCCAACAATGAGTCTTGTAAAATTAATTATTAAAGGCATTTCCTACAGTCAAACTCAAAATGGAGCCTACGCCTTGATTTTAAACGAAGTAGATGGTGACCGGCAATTGCCTATCGTAATTGGTGCCTTTGAAGCTCAATCTATTGCTATTGCCTTAGAAAAAGAAATCAAACCCCCTCGCCCGTTGACGCACGATTTATTTAAAAGTTTTGCCGACCGATTTGACATCGTGGTTAAACAAGTTATTATTCATAAATTGGTGGATGGTGTATTTTTTTCTAGCATCATATGTGAACGCGATAAAATTGAAGAAATCATTGATGCCAGAACCTCTGATGCTATTGCATTGGCCATTCGATTTCATGCTCCGATTTTTACCTACAAAAACATCTTAGACAAAGCCGGCATTTTTTTGAATATCAATCCGGCAGAAAACGAAGATATGGAAGATAATGATGCTATTTTATCACAACCCGAAACATTTGGAGCTGATGAAAATGATGTCTCTCATGCCGTTGAAGATACTGCCGCTCAAACCGAAAGCTATTCAAGACATTCTATTAAAGAACTATACGATCAATTGGAAGCCGCTGTTCAAAACGAAGATTATGAAAAAGCAGCCAAAATTAGAGATGCCATTTCAAAAAAAGAATCTTAATACTTTAAAATAAAATAATATGAATGTAAAATTCAGATTGACAATAATGAATTTCCTCCAATTTTTTGTGTGGGGAGCATGGCTGATTACTGTAGCCAATTACTGGTTCGGAACCAAACAATGGGATGGTGCACAATTTGGTGCCATTTTCTCTACCATGGGAATTGCTTCGGTTTTTATGCCTACTATTTGTGGAATCATTGCCGATCGGTGGATCAACGCTGAAAAATTATACGGAACCTTACATGTCTTAGGTGGTTTAACCCTTTTATATGTCCCTCAAGTTGATAATCCAGCAGATTTCTTTTGGGTAATTTTAGTGGCTATGATTTTCTACATGCCAACCATTGCCCTTTCTAATTCTGTAGCCTACAATGCACTGAAAAAAGGAGGTCTAGATGTAGTCAAAGACTTCCCACCGGTTCGTGTATGGGGAACCATAGGATTTATTGTTGCCATGTGGATTACCAATCTTACCGGAAATAAAGCCAGCGAAAACCAATTTTACATCGCTGCAATTGCAGCAGTAGCATTAGGAATTTATTCTTTTACGCTACCAAAATGCACACCAGAGGGCAAAACCGCAGAAAACAAATCGTTTATTAATTTAATGGGATTGAGCTCCTTTAAATTGTTTGCCAATTACAAATTGGCGTTGTTTTTCTTGTTTAGTATGTTTTTAGGAGCAGCCTTGCAGTTGACAAATGCCTATGGCGATGTCTATTTAGATGATTTCAAACGTTTACCTGAATATGCGGATTCATTGGTGGTAAAATATTCGACATTAATCATGTCGATTTCTCAAATTTCAGAAACCTTATTCATTCTAGCTATTCCATTTTTCTTAAAACGCTTTGGGATAAAACAAGTGATGCTGTTTAGTATGGTGGCTTGGGTATTGCGTTTTGGATTATTCGCTTATGGAAATCCTGGCGACGGTTTATGGATGATTATTATATCTTGTATTGTTTATGGAATGGCGTTTGACTTTTTCAACATTTCGGGTTCTTTATTTGTAGAAACCTCAACCGATGCCTCCATACGCTCTTCTGCTCAAGGATTATTCATGATGATGACAAATGGATTTGGTGCTATTTTTGGAAGCATTACTAGCGGTTATATTATTGAAAAATATTTCACCACACCCGAAGGCAAAGACTGGCACAACATATGGCTTACCTTTGCAATTTATGCTTTAGTCATTACCATTACTTTTGCCTTATTTTTTAAACACGAACACACTCCGGAAGCAATTGAAGAGATAAAACATTAAAAGGTAAAGGGTTTTAGGCAAAGGGTAATAGGTGAAAGAATGTAATAAAAATAAATATGAGAAACTTTAGAGAATTGGATATTTGGAATTTATCCAGAGGACTAGTTAAAGAAATTTATTTTTTAATGAAAACAATGCCTGATGAAGAAAAATATGGATTAACTTCTCAAATAAAAAGAAGTGTGATTTCTATTCCTTCAAATATAGCCGAAGGTTGTGCAAAAAAATCAAATAAAGATTTTTCTAGATTCTTAGAAATTTGTCTAGGTTCTTGTTATGAGTTAGAAACTCAATTAATCTTATGTTATGATGTTGAGCTAATTCCAGAAAAAAATATTGAAGATAAAATTATACTTTTACAAAATATCGAAAAGAAAATTTCATCTTTCTTAAATTATTTAACTACACAATAACCCATCACCTATAACCTATAACCCATCACCTAAAAATATGAAACAATACCACGACTTAGTAAAACATGTATTAGAAAACGGCAATCAAAAAGGCGACCGTACAGGCACCGGAACGTTAAGTGTGTTTGGTTACCAAATGCGTTTTGATTTGAACGAAGGTTTTCCTATGGTAACCACCAAAAAACTACATTTAAAATCCATTATTTATGAATTGTTATGGTTTTTAAAAGGCGATACCAATATTCAATACTTACAAGAAAATGGTGTAAAGATTTGGGACGAATGGGCGGATGAAAATGGCGATTTGGGTCCTGTATATGGGCATCAATGGCGCAACTGGAACAGCGAAGAAATAGACCAAATTACCGAATTAATCGAAACGTTAAAAACCAACCCAAACAGCCGTAGAATGTTGGTTTCTGCTTGGAACCCAAGTGTGTTGCCTGATACGTCTGTTTCTTTTGCGGAAAATGTAGCCCATGGCAAAGCGGCTTTACCACCTTGTCATGCATTTTTTCAGTTTTATGTAGCCGATGGTAAATTAAGTTGCCAGTTGTACCAACGCAGTGCTGATATTTTCTTGGGAGTTCCCTTTAACATTGCTTCGTATGCTTTGTTTACGATGATGATTGCACAAGTATGTGGTTTGCAAGTAGGTGATTTCATTCATACCTTTGGTGATGCACATATTTACAACAACCATATCGAACAAGTGCAGTTACAATTATCGCGCGAATGCCGCCCTTTACCAACCATGAAATTAAACCCAAACGTTACAAATATTTTTGATTTTACTTTTGACGATTTCACGCTTGAAGGCTATGACCCGCACCCGCATATCAAAGGGGCAGTGGCTGTTTAAGCAAATTCCAAATGAAAAATAAGATAAACAAGTACTTTATTGTAGCAATCTCAATTTTCGTAGGCGTTTTACATATCAAAATTGGTGCTGATTATCAAGGAATATTCAAAGTTTTTATCCGAAGTTATTTAATAGATATTTTATTATCTTTCAACATTTATTTGTTACTTCAGATCGGATTAAGAGATTATTTTTCAGTTATCAAATCAAAAATAATTGGAGCTGTCTTAACTTTTACATTTGGGGTATTTACCGAATTAGCACAATTGAATAATATTCCATTTTTCGGAAATACTTATGACCCAATTGATATTGTAATGTATTCAATAGGTGTTGGTTTTGGTCTGCTTATAGATTATACAATTATTGAAAAGTTGGAAAAACAACAAAAATAATTCCGCACAAAAGCGTATCTTAGCAAATCAAATAACAATCTATGCTCACTATAATCGCAGCTGCATCAGAAAACAATGCTTTAGGAAAAGACAATCAACTCGTTTGGCATTTACCCGATGATTTTAAGCATTTTAAAACCTTAACGTCTGGGAATTACATTATTATGGGGCGCAAAACGTTTGAGAGTTTCCCAAAACCCTTGCCTAATCGCACCCACATTATCATTACCAGACAAGCTGATTACCAAGTTCCTGAAGGATGCATGGTAGTTTCGGGCTTGCAGGAAGCCATAGCAATTTGTCCAAAAAACGAAGAAATTTTTATCATAGGTGGTGGCGAAATTTACAAACAATCGATCACTATTGCTGATAAAATAGAACTTACTCGTGTGCATACCACTGTAGAAGCCGATACGTTTTTCCCAGAAATTGACACAACACAATGGAAACTTGTTTTTGAAGAATTTCATGCTAAAGATGAAAAACACGATTATGACTTTACTTTTTTAACGTATGTAAAAAGGTAAAAGGCAATGGGTGATTGGTAATGGGTAAAAACGAAATGCCATTTTTATTAATTGTCACATTGACTGATTGCCTTATCGATACATTGACTAATTGACACATTGAATTTTTATCCGTACTTTTGTGCTTCAAATTAAAAAAAATGTCTAAAACCATAAAACCTTACCAAGATTCTGAGGCTAGCAAAAAAGAACAAGTGGCACAAATGTTTGATGCCATTTCTGAAAATTACGACGGCTTAAACAAAGTAATTTCTTTTGGCACAGATGCTAAATGGAAGCAAAAAATCCTTAAAATGGTAGCTGCTAAAAAGCCTTCAACCATTTTAGATATTGCAACAGGTACGGGTGATTTGGCGATTTTATTTGCGGCTACTTCGGCTACAGAAATCATTGGTTTAGACATTTCGCAAGGCATGTTGGATATGGGCAAGAAAAAAATTGAAGCCCAACATTTGGGATCTAAAATTCAAATGGTCTTGGGTGATGGCGAAAATATTCCCTATCCGGATAATTATTTTGATGTGATTACCGTGGCTTACGGTGTTCGCAATTTTGAAAATCTAGAAAAAGGCTTGTCGGAAATTTTACGCACCTTGAAACCGGGAGGGCAATTCATTATTTTAGAAACTTCTGTACCGACAACTTTCCCTTTCAAACAAGGGTATTATGTATACACCAATTTCATTATGCCTACCATCGGTAAATTATTTTCTAAAGACAAAAATGCGTATCAATACCTATCCACTTCGGCACAAAATTTTCCTTTTGGTGAAGCTTTGAACAATATTTTACGAAAAATTGGGTTTATAGACGTTATACATATGCCACAAACTATGGGCGTGGCTACCCTTTATAAAGCATCAAAAAAATAGCATGAAAAAACTGTTTATCGTAATACTTTTTTCGCAAATGGCAGCAGCTCAAGGCGGCATGTTTGGCAAAGATCCGATCATTAATAAAGAAAATTGGAACAAACAACGCGTGCATTGGGGTTACTTTTTAGGATTCAACAGCTTGGATTTTAAATTTGATTATTTAACGGTAGCGGAAGACATCCAAGTGGAAACCACCACTGGTTTCAATGTGGGCTTAGTAGGAAATTTGCGCTTGACCGAATATTTTGATTTGCGCTTTGAACCCGGTTTGTATATCACACAACGCAATCTTACCTATCCAGCAATTACCGATGCAAACGATCGTTTACGTGAAGTGAAATCGACCTACATCTTTTTTCCTTTGCTATTAAAATACTCGGCGTTACGCGCTGGAAATGTGCGACCCTATTTAGTTGGTGGTGTTTCTACGGCTTTAAACTTAGGAAGTAACGCCAAAATACAAGACGACAATTACAACGAGCGTTTTCGTATGAACGAATGGACCAATTTTTATGAAGTAGGTTTTGGCGTAGATATTTACTTAGAATATTTTGTGTTTTCGCCTTCAATTAGAGGTGCTTTCAGTATGAACGACGAATTAATTCGAGACAACACTCCAGGTAGTCCTTGGACTGGAAATGTACAAGCAATGAAAACGCGTGGGTTCTTTGTAAATTTTACCTTTCACTAAATCGCAGAGCGCTTAAATTCACTCAATACAACAGCGGTAGCCGTCGCTACATTTAAACTTTCTGTAGCCTGTAAATCGCCAAATCGAGGAATGGCGATACGATGGTTTACGAGTTTTTCTATCGATTTTGAAATCCCGTTGGCTTCATTTCCCATCACAATAATACCCTCGCTTGGTAACAATTCCTTATATATATTTTTCCCATCCATAAAGGTACCAAAAATCGGTAATTTGGTTTTCGAAAGGAATGTAGATAAATCGCCGTAAACCACATTTACACGACTGATAGATCCCATAGTGGCCTGAACAACTTTTGGATTGTAAACATCTACTGATTCCTCAGAACAATACAAGGTTTTAATACCAAACCAATCACACAAACGAATAATAGTTCCTAAATTTCCGGGATCGCGAACATCATCAACAGCTACAATCAATCCATTTTCTTCAAAAGTCTTCCCTTCCGGAATTTTAAAAAGCGCCAAACAGGTGTTGGGGGTAGTTAAAGCACTTATTTTTTGCAAATCAGTACTCGTAATGGCATGCACTTTGCTTGAATCAATAGCAAATAATTGGGTATTTGTGGTGTACAACTCGACCAACTCAACGTTAGAATCAAGTAATTCCTGAACGCCTTTTACCCCTTCTACAACGAAAAGTTGTTCTAGTTTTCTGAATTTTTTTTGTTGCAGACTGGTTATTCGCTTAATTTGGTTTTTACTAACCATAAAAATTGTATTTTTGACTAACTTTTAAAAAGTGCTTTGAGAAATAATTTACCAAAAATAGCATTATTATTTGTAATCGGAACAATAATTTATTCGTGTTCGTTAGTAAAGCGTGTGCCCTCAGGAAAACAATTACTTTCAAAAAATGAAATTATTGTAAACAATGAATCGGTTAGTGAAGAGCGAATTACTAATTTAGTCGTTCAACAACCCAACTCCAATATTGCAGGTTTTCCGCTTCGATTGCATTTGTTTAATTTGGCAAAAAAAAATACCGATTCTTCATACCAAGCTTGGCTAGACAAAAAGCCTGAACGCAGAAAGCAATTAAAAAAATGGTTATCAAATAAACAAGTAGATCGTTTGGGTCAATCGTTTTTTGTGGGCGGAATGAGTAATTTCTTAAAAAAAACAGGAGAAGCACCCGTTATTGTTGACTCTAAAAAAACCCAACTTTCAAAAGAACGCTTGTCTGGCTTTTATTACAATAGCGGATATTTAAAAAATGAGGTTAGCTTTGTATTAGACACCTTGGGAAAAAAAAGAAGCAAAATCACCTATCGTGTTACTACAGGAAAACCCTATACAATTGATTCTATTTCGAGAGCTATTGAAACGCCAGCTTTGGATAGTTTATATACATTGGATCAAAACAAATCGCTGCTTAAAACTGGGGCTCAATATTCCTACATAAATTTTGATGCCGAACGCAAACGCATCACCCAGCAATTCAGAAATAGCGGTGTTTATCATTTTCAAGAAAACCATGTGAAGTTTGAAGCCATCACAAATGATTCCGTTCAAAAAATGAATGTGGTATTAAAAATTGAAGATCGAAATGTAAAAGTGGGCGATACCTTAATCAAAAAACCGTTTACCATTTATACGATCAGTCAGGTTAATATTTTTACCAATACAACTTCCAATAAAGAAAAAAACAAAGCACAAGATAGTACGGTATACAATAATTACAATCTATTTAGCTCGGGTCGTTTGGACTACAAACCCAAAGCACTTACCGATGCCATATTCATTGAAAAAGGAAAACTCTTTAGCGATACCGATCGCACCTTAACGTCAAAAGCATTGAGCAATTTAAAAATGTTCAATTACCCCAATATTGAGTACCAACAAGATCCGAGCGATTCTACCAATACTAGTTTGATTGCTAACATTTATTTGATCAATAAGCCTAAATTTAAATGGACACCTTCCATCGATTTGGCTACCTCAGATATTCAGGAATTTGGAATTAGTGGAACCATGTCCTTTACGTGGCGTAATGTATTCAAACGTGCTGAAATTTTGGAAATTTCAACCCGAGGTAATTTTGGATCTTCGCAAGATTTAGCCAATCCAAACAACGTGTTTTTCAACATTTCAGAATATGGTGCGGATGTGAAACTTAATTTTCCCAGAATCTTCTTTCCTATTCGTGTGAAAAGCATCATAAAGAAAGAAATGTTTCCCACCACACAGCTAAGTACGGGAATTACCAATCAAAGGAACATTGGGCTAGACAAACAAAGTTTATCGGGAGGCATCAGCTACAGTTGGACGACCAACAACGCTAAAAACAACTTCAAATTTGAACTAATTGGCGTTAATTATGTTCGTAATCTAAATGCCGACAACTATTTCAATGTGTATTTAAATTCGTACAACACTTTAAACCAATTGGCGCAAGTATACAATACAAATACAGATTGGGTTGACACCAACAACAATTTAACCAGTAATGGAGCGGTTAATTTTATTGATTTTGTGGAAAATGGCGGCAATCCTAATTTAACTCCAGGGGATGAAGATTATAAAATTATTCGCAGTATAGGCGAAAGAAGAACACGATTGATCGAAGACAACATGATTGTATCGTCTAGCTTCATATTCAATAAAACAACCAAAAATAATCTGAACGATCGGAATTATTATAATTTTAAAGCGAAGATTGAATCGGCCGGAAATGTATTGTCATTACTAGGCAAAGCGTTAAATATAAATGACCAAAAGAGTGCTAATGGAGCTGAAAAATTATTTGGTATTGAATATTCACAATACATTAAAACCGAAGTTGATTTTGTAAAACACTGGGATTTTGGCAAAAAAAATACGATAGCCTTGCGTTCTTTTGCAGGAATTGCTATTCCTTATGGAAATGCCAAATCGATTCCGTTTTCTAGAAGTTATTTTTCGGGCGGATCAAACGACAACAGGGGTTGGCAAGCTTATAGCTTGGGCCCAGGACGAAGCGGCGGGATACTAGATTTTAACGAAGCCAACTTAAAATTAGCCTTCAGTACTGAATACAGATTTAGAATTGGTGGTAACTTATATAGTGCCTTATTTGTTGATGCGGGAAACATTTGGAATGTAATGGATAATGTGAGTGACAAAGACTATACATTTAATGGTTTGGCCTCTTTTAAAGACATTGCTATTGGTTCGGGTATTGGATTCCGCTATGATTTTGATTTTTTTGTCTTCCGATTTGATTTGGGTTACAAAACGTATGATCCCTCTCGTGAAACACAAGATCGTTGGTTTCGAGGCATTAACTTTAGCAAAACGGTGCTAAATTTTGGAATTAATTATCCATTCTAATTTTATAAATTCTTATTTTTGCAGTCTTATAATAAAAACATACAACTATGAATCACAATATTAAGCCAGGTGTTGCTACCGGAGATCAAGTGCAAGAAATTTTTAACTATGCAAAACAAAAAGGATTTGCATTACCTGCAGTTAACGTTGTGGGATCGAGCACTATTAATGGAGTTTTAGAAACTGCGGCTAAATTAAATGCACCCGTTATCATCCAATTTTCTAACGGGGGCGCACAATTTAATGCGGGTAAAGGGTTGTCAAATGAGCACCAAAAATCGGCAATTTTAGGAGCTGTAGCTGGTGCAAAACACATCCACACTTTAGCAGAAGCTTATGGTGCAACTGTGATTTTACATACCGATCATTGTGCTAAAAATTTATTACCTTGGATTGATGGATTATTAGATGCTTCTGAAAAACATTTTGCCGAAACTGGAAAATCATTATTCAGTTCGCACATGATTGATTTATCAGAAGAGCCGATTGAAGAAAACCTTGAGATTTCTAAAAAATATTTAGAAAGAATGAGCAAAATGGGGATGACTTTAGAAATTGAATTGGGAATCACTGGTGGTGAAGAAGATGGCGTCAGCCATGAAGGTGCTCCGGCTGAAAAGCTTTATACCACCCCGGAAGACATGGTTGAAGTTTACCGCCGTCTTTCTGTCATTAAGGGTGCGCGCTTCATGTTTGCCGCAACTTTCGGAAATGTTCACGGTGTTTACAAGCCGGGCAATGTGAAACTCAAACCTACCATTTTGCGTGATGGTCAGGCTGCTTTGGATAAAGCCTTTGGC
>DALYCS010000006.1:9900-13813 GCA_031973615.1 Flavobacterium sp.
AGACAGTTCAAAATTATATACTCAGCCCGAAGAAGTAGCCTATGCATATGAAGAATTAATGAAAGTAAGTCCAAGATTTACTATTGCTGCTTCGTTTGGAAACGTTCACGGCGTTTACAAACCAGGTAATGTAAAATTAACACCAAAAATTCTTAAAAATTCGCAAGAATACGTTCAAAACAAATTCAACACTGGAACAAACCCGGTTGATTTTGTATTCCATGGCGGATCAGGTTCTACGCTTGAAGAAATTAGAGAAGCTATTGGTTATGGTGTAATAAAAATGAACATTGATACCGATTTACAATTTGCTTTTACAGAAGGCATTCGTGATTATATGGTGAACAAAGTAGACTATTTAAGAACACAAATTGGAAGCCCTGATGGTGCTGAAAGTCCAAATAAAAAACACTACGACCCAAGAAAATGGGTACGAGAAGGTGAAGTTACGTTCAACACACGATTGGAACAAGCATTTGCCGATTTAAATAATGTGAATACTTTATAGGTACGAAGTACGAGGTACAAAGTACGAAGTTTAAAATTTATTATTAATTGAAATTAGATGAAGATAAGGTTAGCCTTCCAACTTCTAACTTCTAACTTCTAACTTAATTATGGCTTGGTTTAAAAGAAAAGAAAAAGGAATTACGACCGCAACGGAAGACAAAAAAGATGTTCCGAAAGGATTGTGGTACAAATCACCAACCGGAAAAATAATTGATCAAGACGAATTGGCCCGAAACTTAGTCCGGAAGACGATTATCATGTACGTATTGGTAGTAAAGAATATTTCGAAATTTTATTCGACAATAATGAATTTAAAGAACTGGATGCCAAATTAACATCCAAAGACCCTTTAAAATTTGAAGATACTAAAAAATATAGTGATCGTTTAAAAGATGTAATGGGTAAAACCAAATTAAATGATGCAATTCGTACGGCTGTAGGAAAATCAAAAGGAAAAGATTTAGTGGTTTCTTGTATGGATTTTACCTTTATTGGAGGTTCTATCGGAGCCGTAGTAGGCGAAAAAATTGTAAGAGCTATTGATTATTCGATCAAACATAATGTACCTTTTGTTTTAATTTCAAAATCGGGAGGAGCGCGTATGATGGAAGCGGCTTATTCGTTGATGCAGTTGGCCAAAACTTCGGCAAAATTAGCACAATTAGCGGAAGCTAAAATTCCGTATATTTCATTGTGTACCGACCCTACAACAGGTGGAACTACAGCATCATATGCGATGCTTGGAGATATTAATATTGGTGAACCGGGTGCATTAATTGGATTTGCGGGTCCGCGAGTTGTAAAAGACACCACTGGAAAAGATTTACCTGAAGGATTTCAAACCTCTGAATTCTTATTAGAACACGGATTTTTAGATTTCATTGCGCCTCGAAAAGAGCTGAAAGATAAAATCAACTTATATATTGACTTGATTCAGAATCAACCTGTTAGATAAAAAAATCCCGTTAGTAACCTAACGGGATTTTTGTTTCATCTTATGCCATTAAAAATTATACTTTAATCCACCATACATATTTCTTCCTGGAGCATTAATCCCAGAAGCAAAAACACGATATTGTGTATCTAAAATATTTTCAACTCCTACAAAAAGAGTGGCACCTTTATATACATTACATCCTACTTTAAAATTATAGGTTTCCCATGCAGGCATTCCTCCAACCGGAGCATATTGTGCATTATCCTCTCCGCTTGTCGAATAATCTTTTGCCGCTTTTTTCCCATTATAAAGCATGTAAAGATCAGCGTTTACCCCATTTTTTGAATAGGTTACTCCTATTTTACCAAAATAAGGAGAAATATGATCTAATGGCGTATTGGGACCATTTTCTATAACCCTACCAAACGTATAGTTAAAGTTTGCGTGAACCGCAATGTTCTCGTTAATTTCCGCACTGAAGTTCGAAGAAAACCCATTAATATATGCTTTTCCTTTATTTTGATTGGCTTTAACCTGAGCATCAAACCCATTATAATTTACAATACTTTGTCCGTTGTACGTAAAATCATCCGTTACAATTGCATCAAATAATTGGGTATAAAAATACGTGTTTTCCCAGCTAACTTTTTTCGTAGTTGATTGAAGAATAATTCCCAAATCTGCAGTAACTGTTTTTTCAGGTTTTAAACCGTTATTGGGCACTATTAAAGTCCCTAATTGCGATGCCGTTCCTGCCACCGATTCAAATATTTTTGCCAAATCATCTATATTTGGCGATCTAAAACCAGAAGCAATATTAGATTTTACAGCTACATTTTGAGTTGCATTATGCGTAATCCCAAGAGTTGCGCTGTAGGTTAAATTTCCTTGATGAATAGCTGTAAAAGGCAGAGGGAATAACGTATTGTCTTTAATTGTACTCTTCAAAGTTGTATAACCCACTCGAGATCCCGCATTCCAAAACGTTTCTTCTGATAACCGTTCATTGTAGGAAACATACACATCATTTCGCATCATAGAATTATCGCCATTAGGATATCGCGTTTTTAGAGTAGCAACTGCTCCTGTATTACTGTTTTTAGTAAATGCAGTAGATGCCAATGTTTCATAATACGATTCAAATCCGTAAAATAAATCCCCTTTCGTAAATTTTTTATTTAAATCGACTGCTACAGAAAACATATTTACATTTTCTTCGTTGTGCTGTAAATTATAATTATTAAATCTTCTGTTGTGGCGGCTTTCTTTTGCATTCTGGTAGGCAGCATTCACTTTTAAATCACTTCCAAAAAACGCCTGCTTTTTTTGGATGGAATATACTCCTAATATACGTTGTTGTGGTCCATAATACCATTCTGCAAATTTTAATCCACTGCCCGAAGTTTCGGTCAATCGATCATAACGATTAATATTTGATGAAGTTGAAAATTGGAAATTTAATCCATGCTCATACCCTGTTGCCGTTTTATAAGCAAACTTTTGAAGGAAATTGTACTGCTTGTAGGCAGATCCAACTTGAGTATATTTATCGCTATTGGTAATCAATTGATCCACGCCATTAATAGTTGCTACATAGTTGTCTCTTTCACCAAAAAAATTACCATTATGATTTTTATTCTTTCCCATTTTAAGATCTCCGAAATCGTTGCTAGAAAACAGTGTTAATGACGCAAAGTTGGCTGCCGCATAATTGAAATGAAATGCAAGTGATTTCTCTTCATTAACAGAACTAAATCTCGTATTTACACCGCCCGTAAATTTATTCTTTGCTTGCGCCAAAAATTTTGCGTTTTTTGTGGTCATTGTTATGGTTCCACCTAAGGCATCACTACCAAAAAGAGTGGAAGTTGGGCCATAAAATACGCCTACATTTTCTAACATACTTTCATCAACGGTAATAACATTTTGAAGATGTCCTGCTCTGAAAATTAGATTATTCATTCTTACTCCATCTACCATAAGCAATACCCGACTGGCCTCAAAACCTCTGATTACAGGACTTCCGCCTCCTTGTTGTGATTTTTGAACGAAAAGTGTTCCCGAATTGGAAAGCACTTCAGCTGTGGATTGGAAATTTTGAAAATCAATTTGCTTTGCTGAAATGGCTGCCACTTGATTGGGTAATTTTGAGTAATCGATGGGCAATTTATTTGAAATCACCAATTCTTCTAAATTTGACACGTTTTTAACCGTATCTTTTTGGGTTTGCGAAAAGCTAAAAACTGTGCTTAACACCACTATATATAATATATATTTTTTCATACTGATTTTTTTAAATTACTACTAATACAATATACCCCCAAGAGATATAAATATCCCAAAGAAGCATCATGTCTATTAAGTCTAAAAAATTAAATCAATTCGGGTGGTGGCGCAGCTATGGAAATCATTATAGCTGAATAATTCGATTTATAAAATACAACTGTTTGTAACGTAGTGCTATAT
>DALYCS010000006.1:13830-28781 GCA_031973615.1 Flavobacterium sp.
GGTTCCAGTCTGTTATTTCATGAAAAAATAAGGACGTATAAAACTGAATTATTTGTTTTTGGTGGTCTTTAGTTGGTGCATCTTTTTGATAGGCTCCAACCAGCAATTTTGTCAATTGCTTACTCAATTTTGTCTCTTCATGATCCCACCAACACCAATATTGAATGGTGTCGTTTGTACACACTTTTTTTACCACATCATACATTTCGCCCTTGTACTCAAACTCTTTTGCATGTTCCCAATTTAGTTGTGTTTGAGCTTCTTTACGAGTAAAAGTAAAGTGGACTAATTCATGGGTGTCAATTCCCGCAATCATTTTCCATTTAACTTCTTTTCGAACCACAGCCTTTCTGTGTTGTAACCATGTATATGATACAACAGCGGGTGCTATCAACAGAAACAGCAGGAGAAAACTAATGTATTGCTTTTTCAATTTGGCTGTAAGTTATGCCCAAATATACAAAAAAAAGAGTGGTTACATTCCGCTACGAATAGCCTCTACAGGATCTAATTTGGAAGCAGAAATAGCAGGAATAATTCCGGCAATTAAGCCAATAAAAGCTGCTAAACCAGAACCGAGCAACATATTTGAAGTACTTAAAACAAATTCAAAATCCAGGGAACTTGATAATATGATGGCAATAATCCAAACCAGGAACATTCCGATCAATCCACCAATTAAAGACAATATTACTGCTTCAAATAAGAATTGAAATAAAATAAATTTATTTTTAGCACCTAATGCTTTTTGAATCCCAATTAAATTGGTGCGTTCTTTTACCGAAACAAACATGATGTTGGCAATACCAAAACCACCTACTAGTAAAGAAAAAGCACTGATAGCCCAGCCAATACCATTCATTTGCCCCACAATGTTATCAATAAAATCGGTAAAACCTGAAAGCACATTCATGAAAAAATTATCGATTTCACCCGTTTTAACCCCTCTATGTACTCTTAATTTTTGAGACAATTCTGCTTTAAACTCTTCGATATCGATTCCTTTTTCGGGTTTGATTAAAATGGCGGGAGTAAGCATATCGTTATTATCACCATACAATCTTCTCAAGAAATTAACGGGAAAAAATACTGCGACATCACCACTGTCGCCAAACATTCCTTGTCCTTGTTTTTTCAATACGCCGATAACTGTGAATTTTTGTCCATATAGACGTACTTTTTTACCAATAGGATCTGCATTATCAAAAAGACCCGTAGCGACTTCACTACCGATAACTATTACTGGACTACCCGAATTGGATTCGGATGCATTGAACAAGCGACCTTGGTCAATTTTTAAAGGTTCAATATCAAAAAAATCTTCCGTTGAAGGTTTAACCCGAATTGAATTCACGGTTTTGGATTCGTATTTAATATTCTCGTTTCGGGTAAAAAGGTTGAAGGAAATTTTATCAACGCCTTTTACATTTCGCTTAATGTGCTCAAACTCTTCGAAGGTAACATCGGGAAACTGATCTCTTTTCCATCTAGGAATTTCAGAAGGTCCAAATGAAAAACGCATGAGATATACGGTATTCATATCCATATCGCTCAAGTCTTCTTTGATTTTTTTATCCATAGAATCTACGGCCGCTAAAACGGCAATAATCGAAAAAATTCCAATTGTTACACCTAATAATGATAATAGTGTACGTAATTTATTATTACGTAACGCATTGAGGGCAAAACTGAAACTTTCTGAAAGTAAACGTATGTATAAAAGCATAAATAGTGAGCAATGCTAATAAGTAGCGTAAACCCTAAAAATGTTACAACGAAGGCAAATAAAAATATTTCATATGGAGTTCAAATTACTCTTTACTAATTTTTTTAGTTTGAATAACCCCGGTAGTCGTTTTTATTTTTACCAAATAAATCCCCGATTGCAAATGATCGATGTATATTGCTTGATCGGCAGCTACGGATGTATAATTGCCAACTAACTGACCTGTTATGGTATAAATTTCAACACTGGCTGCGTCTTGATTGATGGCGAAACTGCTTTTTGTTGGGTTTGGATACACCATAACCTCTGAAGTGAAAGCTGTGAAATCATCAGAACTTAAGGTAGATGGTTGATTTCCAAATACTCTAAATTTACCTGCATTTACAGTTATTAAAGCTGTTGCACTACTAATGGTAACAGGACTATTATCCATTAAATCATACCAAGTCATTGGATATGAATATCCTGTCGTGGGAAAATTTGGATTAATTGTAGTAGTACTCGTATCAAAATTAGCCAAAACAACGACATCTTTAAGTTGTGTTGAGGCTAGATTCGTATTATAAATATGGAGACGTTGTTTAAAATTACTAGCATCTGTACTTATGGTATGATCCCCAACGAAGACAGGCTCTGTAGTTTTTAACTTGATTAATCTTGACCAATCACTTAAAATTGCTGCTCTTGTAGGGTTAGCTAACCAGTTTTGAGTCCATTGCACTTGCGCTTTAGTTACTAACTTACAATCTCCTGCAAGAGTTGCAGATTCATCATTCACAGATCCATCGGCACACGTATAAATGGATTGATTATTTCCTAATTCAGCAAAGTGCCATATCATTTTGGGGCCAGGGACCAAAATACTTGTTGCTCCAATAGCTCCCATTCTGTTTAAGGCATTAGTTAGGTTATTTCTAACAGGTAACGTTCCAGCGGTGTTTCCATAGGTTATGGCTTCATACATCAAGCGATCCTTATCATGGCTTTCGGGATAACCCAATAATCTTTTTCCGCTAAAACCTCGACTAGTATGTGACATTCTTGATATGTTTTGTCCCGAAAACCCTAAAGCAAGTTCTTTATATTGTGTAAACAATTCGCCCCACATCATAATTCCTTTTCCTTCATTTAGACGATAATTGGCCCATTGTTGTTCCTCAGAATCAGATCCTAAATGTTCAAAAATAGCGTAATGATTAGGGTCTAAACTCCAAGAATAATCGGCATAATCTTTCAAAATATCGACACGATCTTGTTGGTAATTATTAGTACACGTTTGATCACTTGCCGTACAATTTTGGGTAAATCCTTTGGTTAAGTCCCAACGGAAACCGTCTATTTTAAACTCAGTTATCCAATGTTTAATCGTTTGTTTTACATAGGTTTTTGTGAGCGTTGATGCGTGATTAAAATCTTCACCTACGCTATAACTGTGTTTAGCAACGGTATTAAAATACGGATTTTCGGTACTTGGGCTTCCCCATCCATCGCCATCGGCATCACTCATCCACATTCTAATCATTGGATTTCTTCCAAAAGCATGATTGAAAGCAATATCTAAAATAACGGCAATTCCATTTTGATGGCATACATCTACCAACTCTTTGAATTTCTCAGGTGTCCCATAGAACTTATCCAAAGCCATGTGGAAAGCGGTATTATACCCCCAACTTTCATTGCCTTCAAACTCCATAACCGGCATCAATTCGATGGCATTGATACCCAATTCTCTGAAATATTGAATACGGTTTATCACATCTTGAAAATTTCGATTGGCATCAAAATCTCTTATCAACAATTCGTATACGACTAGTTTGTCCTTATCTGGTTTTGTAAAATTAGTTACTTGCCAATTATAAGGCGTTTGACCTGTTTTTAAAACGGTTACTTCACGTTCTTGACCGGCTGGATAAACCGGTAAATTTGGATACGATGTACTTGGAATATACGGGTCATCATAAGGAGACAATACAGTAGTTGAGCAAGGATCGGCAACTTTTACTAAAGCGGGTGAATTAGCAATCGGTGTTTGATCTACAACCCAATATTGATACGAATAATTAGTACCTGGCGTTAATCCGGTAAGCTCTAACCAATATTTTCCTGAGGTAGGATCCTTTTTCATAGCATAGCTACTAGTAGGATTCCAGTTGTTAAAACTACCTGCTACATACACAAAGTCTTTTAAAGGTGCATCTAAGACTAAAGTTGCTTTGGTATTATCCGATGTGTTATAATTAATACCATTTACTAACCCGTTGGCCATGGCCAGTGAAGTCGTGTTTGGATTTACTAGCACTCTAAAGTTTTTAGTAACAGTTATAGCGCCTTGTGTCACTTCCAAAGCGTAATATTGATTGGTCGTAATATTGGTATGCGTATAACTATAAGTTGCAACTCCACTCGCTGAATTTAGGGTAATTCCATTTCCTTTTAAAACGTAATTTGCTGTACCGTTGGTGTTATTAGCCGCAACCGTGAGAGCAGCACCACTATTTAGTATGGTGGTACTGTTTTGCAAGGGTGCCGTTAAATTGACCTGAAAAGCGCCTACATTTATTTCTAAATCAGCTGTTTGAGGGCTTCCTGAGGCGGCTCTAAAAACAACATTAATTTTACTGATGGTTCCCGAACCAATTCCAAAATAGCTTTGAATTGTTGGGGTTAAATCCAATTTATAAGTGGTTCCCGAAACGAGAGTTAATGCAGGCTGCGTGGCATTGTTGCCCCAAGAACCAATTACGCCTTGCCAAGGGGTACCATTAAGAGTTACGCCAATATGAGCATAAATAACACCTGTGTAACTTGCCAGTGGCGTTCCTGTTTTATTAAATAATAAAGTAGCCGAACTAGTTTGTTCGGGTGTAGTTCCGCCTTGCCAAGTCAATTGGGCAACAGAATGTAGGGTGGATAACAATAGTGCAAAAAGTACTATTTTTTTCATAAATTTTTATTTATATAAAAAAAGGCTGACCGTTTGGCCAGCCTTTTTTGTATTGTTATAATTAATTAACTCGGTTGAGTTGGTACGTAGAATCGGTAGTATTTACTACAATTCTATAATTACCAGCAGTTGATACAGCAATGTTTGCTCCACCTGCTTCTAAAGTACCGTTAGCACCATCATCACCTAAATTAACAGCCCAATCTTCATTTACTCTGAATTTGATTTCACCAACTGTTAAAGGCACAATTTCTGCTACCCATATTCCATTGCTTAATGGCGTAAAGGTAAAGTCAGGAGATGATCCCCAGTTATTATAACCTGAACCTACAACACCGTAAATGTCAGCTTGCTCAATAGTATAAGTTGAATTTACTAAGTCTAATGTTACTACATAGTAACCTGCTGTTACAGCAATATTAGCTCCTCCGGCTTCTAATGAACCGTCAGCACCATTATCACCAAAATTATCAGCCCAGTCACTATTTTTTCTGAATTTGATTTCCCCAGCAACTAATTTAACACCTACTTTAAAAGTATTGGTTACATAGTCGTATGTAAATTTAGCATCTGGAGTAGCTCCCCAGTTGTTGTATCCAGAACCTACAATTCCCCAAGAGAATAATTCTTTTGTATAGGTATTGTTATTTAAATCAAGCGTAATTTTGTATGTACCTGGTGTTACCGCAATATTAGCACCACCTGCATCTAATGTATTATTCGCACCATCATCACCAAAATTAGTCCCCCAATCGTTGTTTGCTCTAAATTTGATTTCACCAGCCACTAAAGTTACATAGGCTACAAATACATTTGCTTGGTTAGTAGTATAGAAAGGAGCATCGGCAAAAGCACCCCAGTTGTTATAACCAGAACCTACAACTCCCCATTGAGAAACTTCAATACCAGAACCTCCAGAAATAGCTTCTAATAGTGTTACATTGATTACTTTTTTAGGCGTATACATTAATGTAGTAGAGTTACCATCCCCAGGATATGCTTTTACTCTAAAGTTCAAAATACCCGAACCTCCTGCTGCATAGCCATAATCAGTAGCTAACGATTTTAAAGTTCCGATAGAAACTTCAATTTGATTGTTTGCATTTGAAAGTGTTGGAACCACTACAGCATCCGTAAAATCTCCAATAATTGAAGACTCTAAACGATATGTTACATTAGTTTGCACGCCAAAATTAGCTGCATTGAACGTGAAAACAGCACCAATGTTATTATCAGTAATATTCTCAGCTGGTAATGCATATTCACTTAAAAAAGTGTTTGTAAAATCGAACTCTCCTTCTGGAGCAGCGGTGAAAGTCGCATAATCATCATCACAAGAAATTAAACTTGTGGCCAATGATAAAAACAATATTGAAATTTTTATGTAATTTTTCATTTTGATTTTGAATTAAATTAATATCCTGTATTTTGAGTTAAATTTGAATTTACTTGAAGCGTATTAGACGGGATTGGGAAAACATTTCTGAAATTACCCACCGATGATCCTGCAGGAGCATTTCCTTTGAATGGCCATACATACGTATTTGTTGTAAAATAGTTGTAACGAACTAAATCGGTACGACGTTGACCTTCCCAAAACAATTCTCTAGCTCTTTCGTCTAAAACAAAGTCTAATGTTAAAGCAGTACTTGCAATATTACCTGTTGTATTACCGTAAGCTCTCGTTCTAATTTGGTTGATTTTATTTAACGCTTCTGTCAATGAACCGTTACCTCCTCTTAATGTAGCTTCAGCATAGTTCAAATAGATTTCAGACAATCTAATTAATGGTACATCCGTATCCACAAAGTTCCCAGAAGCATCTCTACCTCTTTGTCCTGTAGAAGTCACATTTTTGAATTTAGTAACAGCATAACCATCAGCAAATCTTCTAATATTAGAGATTTCTAAAGACTGCCCATTTGAATGAAACATAGCTCTTTTATCATTAGCACCCATTTTGTTTACTAAAGCACTAGTAGTTCTAAGACCACCCCAGCCACCATTCACTCCAAAATCATTTGGATTCATAGACCCACCTACAGCAGCATGTACTAAAAATGTACTTCCTCCATACGTTTGACTGTTTAATCCGTCAAAATTTAAAGCAAAAATGAATTCGTTTTGTGCACCATTTGAACCGTTATCTGCTAAGAATAATTCGTCATAAGCAGTACCATTAGCATTAACATCTGTAGTGTGTAATGCATATGTTGAGTTGATTACATTAGTTGAATAGGTAATACAGTCGTTGTAACGAGCTGTTCCAGTCCAAACTTCTGCATTCAAATACAATCTAGACAACAATGCCCAAGAAGCTACACGGTCTACACGTCCATATTCATTAGCACCAGAAGCGGCTAAATCATTTTGGATATCTAACAACTCTTCTTCAATGAAATTGAAAATTTCAGTTCGCGTACTTTGCGTTGGCAATGTTGTTTCAATACGCGTTACTAATGGAACATTTCCGTATAAGTCAATCAAATTGTAATAAGCATAGGCTCTAATGAAACGTGCTTCTGCAATATATTGCGTAACAACTGGATCATTCAAACGTTCTGCATTTTCAATAAATGAATTTGAAAACGATACGGTTTGTGCTAAACGGTTGTACATCGCATCGGTAAAGTCATTACTTGCTGTCCAATACATTCCGTGTAAATCTTGCAATCCGGCATCACCCCATGCTACTACAGCATTATCAGTAGTCAATTCATTTAAATTGAACAACATTCTCGAAAATTGAGAAAATCCTTCATCAATATTTCCTAAATCGGGCTGACCCGCAGGTCCATTCTGACCTGTCAAAGCTAAACTAGCATATACTTTAGCTAGTGCACTTTTTGCTTCAGTAGCATTAGCAAATACATCTTCTTCAGTAAAACTATCAGGATCAATAGGCGATTGATCTAAATCGCTATGACAACTTGTTACTGAAAAAAGTAATGTTAATGCTGTTGTTAATGTTATAAAAATATTTTTCATAAACTAAATTTTAAAAATTGAAATTAACGCCAAACATAAATGAGCGAGGTCTTGGATAGAAATTATTATCGATTCCAGAAGGAATTTCAGGATCTATACCACTGTATTTAGAAAATACCGCTACATTTTGAACAGATCCATAGAAACGAGCATCTACTCCTTTTGAAATTTGTTTTGCAGTATATCCAATAGCAATATTGTCAATTTTGAAGAACGATCCGTCTTCAATAAAATGATCACTTAACGCCGTTACATCAGAAATTGTTGTAAAACCAGAAGTCAAATAATCGGTATGTAAATTGGTAACATAATCGTTAGTAGATGGTACGGCTAAATCTAATATACCTTTAGATGCTTTAACGTCATTGTAAATGTAATTTCCTAAACTAACTCTAGAAATAATAGCCATATCCCAGTTTTTGTATCTAAAATCGGTATTGATACCCATTAAAATATCTGCAAATGGATCTTTGTAGAAATATTTATCGCTATCGTTAATTTGATTATCACCATTTAAATCGGCATACGCACCTTCAATTGGCATTCCGTTTACATCATAAATTTGTTTGTACACAAAGAAACTATAAGGTTGTTCTCCTTCTGCGTGCATTTGAACATTGTTACCCACACCTGTTGAAATTCCTCCAACAGGTTGATTATCTGGTAATTTGATTACTTCATTGTGATTGAAGGCAATGTTATAATTGATATTCCATTCAAAATTATCTGTTTTGATTGGTGAAAAATTCAAGGCAAATTCGATACCTCTGTTTTCCATATCACCAATATTTCTTTCAATTTGATTCGAGAAGTTTGTAAATGGATCCACGGTTGAATTAGCAATTAAATCTTTTGATCTTCTTACATAAGCATTCACCGATCCGTTTACACGGTTGTTCCAGAAACCGTAGTCTAAACCAACGTTTAACGATTGACCGATTTCCCATTTCAAATCTTTATTTACCGCATCTGGACGGTAGGTTTGATAGAAAGAAGGCAATCCGTTTGCATAACCAAATTGGTATTGAGCAGTTTGCGTACTACCTGCATAACGGGTTAAGAATTTATAATCTCCTAAACCATTCACGTTTCCTACTTCACCATATCCTACTCTCAATTTCAAGTTGTCCATTTTTACATTCTTCATGAACGACTCTTCCATTAAGTTCCATGCTAAAGCAACAGATGGGAAGTAGCCCCAACGGTCTTTTGGATTCAATTTTGAAGAAGCATCCGCTCTTAAAGTAGCAGTAAATAAATACTTTTTATTGAAATCGTAATTTACACGTCCAAAATACGATAACAATACATTTTTAGATTTATCAATAAACTCGTATTGTAAACCGTCTTCTTCGTTTTCACTGTTGTAACTGTAATTGTCGTATTCGAATGATTGGTACGAATGACCTAACACAGCTGTTAAATTGTGTTTGTCATTAAATGAACCTGTGTAGGTCAAATACGCATCAAACAATTTATTAGTAGCATTATTTGTATAAGCAAAACGCGAACCGTTCCAAGTTGGATCTGAAGTTGGAATCAAATCAGAAGTAATATTTCTTCCGTTACTATTTGATTTATCAAGACCCACATTTACCGTAGCAGTAACTGCTTCAAAAAACGGCAATTTATAATCGGCTTTAACATTACCTAAAAAGCGTCTTACTTCAGATGTGTCATCTGTTAAATTTAACAAGGCAACTGGATTGGTTGGCGCTAACGAAACTTGTTGATTAGTATTAGGATCAATCCAAGCAAAATATCCACCAAATGGTGAATTTGCATCATATACTGATTGTGTTGGATCAAACACAGCCGCTGAACCAATAGCTCCTCTATTAGCAAATTGATTTTCTTCGTAGTTTCCTTTCGCATTAATTTCAACTTTCAAAGCATCATTTAAGAAACTTGGACTAAAGGTTAAGGCAGCTGTTGTGCGCTCAAAATTATCCGTTCTTAAAATACCGTCGTGGTTTGTATACGAAAGAGAAGCTCTCATAGGAACTCCCCAAGCACTTCCAATTGCACTAAAATTATGATTTCTACCAAAAGCCGTTCTATAAATTTCGTCTTGCCAATCGGTATTAGCAGTTCCTAATAAACTTGGCGTGGTATCATCATAATTGGAATCCAATGCGATTACATCGCGCAATTGATTGGCCGACATTACATCTACTCTATTTACCGCATCATACATAGTGGTAGAAGAATTGAATGTATATTTGAATTCTTTATTTTTTCCTTTTTTAGTAGTAATTACTACAACCCCATTCGATCCTCTTGAACCATAGATGGCAGTAGCAGAAGCATCTTTTAAAACCGACATGCTCTCAATATCACTAGGATTAATTAAGTTTAATGGGTTTCTAGATCCTCCAACACCACCATTATCAACTGGCACTCCATCAATTACAAACAAAGGCTCACTTGTTAATGATAACGAACCAATACCTCTAATTTTGATGCTTTGGCCTTCACCCGGAGAACCTCCATTAGAAGAAATATTTACCCCAGCTACTTTTCCACTGATCAATTGTTGTGGTGATAACACGGGTCCTTCGTTAAAGTCTTTAGACGTAATTAAGTCAACTGTTCCGGTAGCGTCTTTTTTCTTAACGGCTCCGTAACCAATTACCACAACATCTTTTAATTCTTGTAAATCTTCTTCTAATCTAATTGTTACAGAAGATTGATTTTCATAAACCAATGTTTGATTTTTAAATCCAATAAAAGAGAACGTGATTTTTTGTCCTTTTTTTAGATTTGATAATGTAAAATTACCATCAAAATCAGTCGCAGTCATAGTGTTAGTACCTTCGATTGCTACGGTTACGCTTGGCAATGGCTGTTGCGTTTTACCCTCTAAAACAACACCCTTAAGCGTGTTTTGTGCAAACATCCCTATCGGAAAGATAAGTAAGAAAAGTAGTAACTTTTTTTGCAGTGTTTTCATACAAATTGTTTAGGTTAAAATTGTTTTTAATTGCTTATAACTTTACTTCTAATGTTAAATTTATGTAAAAATATGGTATAAAAAAATTCAAAGCCGAAAAAGAGGTTGCGAAAACGTTTTCGTGTTGAAAACTTTGTGGTTTCCGCGATATTTTTGGGATAAAAATGCGATACTTCAAAAAAAAAAGTTACTTTTAAAGCATATTAATAATTAGCTTTTTCCCGATGAGAAAAAAAGTCACACTTAAACAAATTGCTAAAGAACTAGACGTATCAATTTCAACAGTATCTAAATCGCTTCGTGATAGTCATGAAATTAGCGAAGACACGCGTTTAAAAGTACAAGCTTTTGCCAAATTATACAATTACAAACCCAATAATATTGCCTTAAGTTTAAAAAACAAAAAAACCAAAACTATTGGTATCATAATTCCAGAAATTGTGCACCATTTTTTTGCCACAGTAATTAGCGGAATCGAACAGGTTGCCAACGAAAACGGATACAATGTAATCGTGTGTTTGTCGGATGAATCTTTCGACAAGGAAGTCATCAATCTTGAAATGCTGGCCAATGGCAGTACCGATGGATTTATTATGTCGCTATCCAAAGAAACGCAACAAAAAAAAGACTTTCACCACATTCAAGAAGTCATCAATCAAGGAATGCCTGTAGTCTTGTTTGATCGTGTTACCAATGATGTTTTTTGTGATAAAGTAATTATTGATGACAAGCAGGCAGCCTTTGATGCAGTTCAGTTTCTCATCGAACAAGGTTTTCAAAAAATCGCTTTGATTACAACTGTAGATTATGTAAGTGTGGGAAAATTAAGAACCGACGGTTACAAAGATGCCTTGAAATCAAACCAACTTACTTTGGATGACGAACTCATCATTAAAATTGAAGATATTGACAACTGTTCGCTCAAAATTGAAAACTTAATCCAGTCAAAAAAATGTGAGGCTATATTTGCAGTAAACGAATTGTTTGCGGTTACCGCCATTAAAATTGCCGCACAAAACAATCTCAAAGTCCCAGATGACATTTCGATTATTGGATTTACCGATGGAATCATTTCGCAATTTTCAACACCAAGTATTTCTACCGTGAGTCAAAACGGTATTAAAATGGGTAGAAAATCAGCACAAATGTTAATTGATCGTCTGGAATTAGAAGACGAAGAAAACGAACAATACACTACCGAAATTATTGAAACCAATCTCATCATAAGAGAATCTACTACAACGAAATAGTGATAGCTAAATAACTGAAATTCATTTGTTTATGTAATAATATTTTTGCAAAAAAGAATATTAATTGCAAAAAAAATATTGTGTTATTTGAAATATTATTTTTAAATTTACCACATCAAAGCTTATAACTTCACTTCTAAACACAATAAGTTTTGATAAGCAAAGTGCTTATCGTATTTTAATTTAATTTACGATAATGAAAAAACCGAATTTAAGTTTTTGGCAAATCTGGAATCTTAGTTTCGGATTTCTTGGTGTGCAAATTGGCTACTCTTTGCAAAATGGTAACACCAGTAGAATTCTCGAAGCATTAGGTGCAAATGTTGACAAAATCAATTACTTTTGGCTAGCTGCTCCTTTGGCAGGTTTAGTCGTGCAACCCATTATTGGACTTTCTAGCGATAAAACATGGACTCGTCTTGGAAGACGCATTCCATTTATATTGTTAGGATCCTTAATTTCTGCAATGGCTATGTTTTTCATGCCCAATTCTGGAAATTTTGCCAACCTTTTACCCGCATTAGTTTTTGGAGGACTGATTTTGTTAGTCATGGATACTTCATTCAATATTACCATGCAGCCTTTCCGTTCTTTAGTGGGTGACATGGTCAACGATGAACAAAAAAATCTAGGTTATTCATTACAAAGTGCCCTTATCAATTTTGGAGCCGTTTTTGGTTCTTTATTACCCTGGATATTAGCAAAATTAAACGTAGCAAACGTTCCAGCCGCAGGAGAAAAAGTGGCTGATTCTGTTATTTGGTCCTTTTATATTGGAGGTGCCATTTTGTTACTAAGTGTACTTTGGACCGTATTCAAAACTAAAGAATATGCTCCTAAAGAACATGCTGAATTCAATAATATTGATCTTAATGCTCCGGAAGTAAAAGAAAAAACAAACCTAATAGAACTTCTTAAAACAGCTCCAAAAATTTTCTGGCAGTTGGGTTTGGTTCAGTTTTTTTCATGGTTTGCTTTGTTTTTAATGTGGGTATATACAACCCGAGGAATTGCCAATCAAGTATGGGGTGATGCTGCTGCCGACCCACATTCACTTGCTTTTAACGAAGCGGGCGACTGGACGGGAGTATTATTTGCTTTTTACAGTGCTGTAGCGGCAATTTTTGCATTAAGTATTCCATACATTGCTAAAAGAATCGGTCGTAAAAAAACCTACAGCTATTCTCTTATATTAGGCGGAATCGGACTTATCGCTATGTATTTCTTTCACGACAAATACATTTTGTTTTTTTCTATGATCGGAGTTGGAGTTGCTTGGGCAGCCATTTTGGCTATACCCTATGCAATGCTTTCCAGCTCACTTCCTGCCAATAAAATGGGCGTTTACATGGGGCTTTTTAATGGCACCATTACCATTCCACAAATTGTAGCAGGTGCGTTTGGAGGAATTATTCTAGGCGTTCAAAAAGGAGCCATCTTTTATAACGAAGCGAACGAGAAATGCTTTGAAGCAGCCGACAAAGGACTGTTTACAGGTAATGCCATTCTTATGATTGTCGTAGCTGGTATTTCATTATTAATTGCCGGGATAGCGGTTACTACTATTCAAGAAAAATCAGAATAAAATGACTAAAAAAGCATTTATTTTTGACCTCGATGGTGTTATTGTCGATACCGCAAAATACCATTTTTTGGCGTGGCAAAAACTCGCTAATCAATTAGGCATACCCTTTACAGAAGAACACAACGAGTCTTTAAAAGGGGTAAGTCGCGTTCGTTCCTTAGAAATTATATTAGCCTTAGGCCATGTTCAAGCCTCTGAAGCTGAAAAAAACAAATGGTTGGTTCAAAAAAACGAAGAGTATTTATCCTATCTAGTCACTATGGATGAAAAAGAACTCTTACCCGATGTACCTCGTATATTGGCGTTTTTAAAAGCACACGACCAATTTATCACCTTGGGTTCGGCAAGTAAAAACGCCCGCCCGATTTTAGAAAAAACAAAAATTGTTCACTATTTTGATGCAATTGTTGACGGTAATGATGTTAGCAATGCAAAACCCGATCCGGAAGTTTTTTTAAGAGCGGCAAAATTAGTGGGTGTATCCAATGAAAATGCTATCGTTTTTGAAGACTCCGTAGCCGGAATTCAAGCTGCAAATGTAGCCCATATGACCAGTATAGGAATTGGTGATGCACGTGTCTTACACGAAGCAAAGTACAATTTTAAAGACTTCACCACAATTGATGAGGCCTTTTTAGAAAAATTAATAAATTAAAATATTTTAAAGTATTCAAGGCGACTTGAAACCTTAAACTTTATACAAAATTATAATGAACCAAGATTATATTAAACCCGACAATTGGTCGATTATTGAAGAAGGATTTGATGCAGAAAAAGTGAAATCGTCTGAAAGTTTATTTAGCATCGGTAACGGCGCTATGGGACAACGTGCTAATTTTGAAGAACACTATTCAGGTGCTACTTTCCAAGGTAGTTATATCGCCGGTATTTATTATCCTGATAAAACAAAAGTGGGTTGGTGGAAGAACGGTTATCCAGAATATTTTGCCAAAGTATTAAACGCCCCCAATTGGATCGGAATTGACATTGAAATTAACGGAGAAAATTTTGATTTAGCAACGTGTCGCTCAGTGCAAAATTTTCGTCGCGAATTGAATATGAAAGAAGGTATCTATTACCGTTCTTTTGAAGCTACTTTGGCCAATGGAACTGAAATTGCAGTAAATGTTCGTCGTTTTTTATCGTTAGATAACGATGAAGTGGGTTGTATCAATTATGAAATTACGGCCCTAAACTCCGATGCGAAAATTGCATTCAAACCATATCTTGATGCGGGTGTACATAACGAAGATGCCAATTGGGAAGAAAAATTTTGGGAACCCATTAAAGTAAAACACAACGGAAACGAAGCTTTTGTTACAGCACGAACGTTCAAAACGCATTTTACAGCGACTACGTTTATGCAAAACAGTATTTTATTGGAAGGTTCTAATTTGAGTATTGCTCCTGTAAGTATTCAAGAAACCAACGAAAAAATTCAATTTTGTTATGAAGTGGCTGTAACTAAAGGCCATACGACTACTTTACAAAAAATAGGGGGATAT
>DALYCS010000007.1:0-21528 GCA_031973615.1 Flavobacterium sp.
AATGGATAAAGAAGGTATCGAAGGTATTCATCCTGATGATGCTGAATTGTTAGAAGAAGATCAAAAGAAAATATTACGTCGTCCTGATCCAAAAGAGCCGTTTGCTGCTTTAGCATTTAAAATTGCTACCGACCCTTATGTTGGTCGTTTGGCTTTCTTCCGTGCTTATTCAGGTCGTTTAGATGCAGGTTCTTATATCTTGAACACACGTTCAGGAAACAAAGAGCGTATTTCTCGTATTTACCAAATGCACGCAAACAAACAAAATCCAATCGAATATATTGAGGCTGGAGATATTGGAGCGGCTGTAGGATTTAAAGATATCAAAACTGGGGATACCATGTGTGATGAAAAACACCCAATTATCCTTGAGTCAATGAAGTTCCCTGATCCTGTAATTGGTATTGCAATTGAGCCAAAAACAAAAGCTGACGTTGATAAAATGGGTATGGCTTTAGCCAAATTAGCTGAGGAAGATCCAACATTTACTGTTAGAACTGATGAGGCTTCAGGTCAAACGATTATTTCAGGTATGGGTGAGTTGCACTTAGACATCTTGGTAGATCGTATGAAACGTGAGTTTAAAGTTGAGGTGAACCAAGGTGAGCCACAAGTAGAATATAAAGAAGCGTTCACGAAAGCTGCACAACACAGAGAAGTTTACAAAAAACAATCGGGTGGACGTGGTAAATTTGGTGATATCGTATTCCGTTTAGAACCTGCTGATTTAGTAGACGGTAAAGCTCCTATGGGATTACAGTTTGTTAATGAAGTAAAAGGTGGTAACGTACCAAAAGAATATATTCCAGCAGTAGAAAAAGGGTTCAGAGAAGCTATGAAAGCAGGTCCTTTAGCAGGATATGCAGTAGATAGTTTAAAAGTAACTTTATTGGATGGATCTTTCCACCCAGTGGATTCGGATGCATTGTCTTTCGAATTAGCTGCTAAAATGGGATATAAAGAAGTTGGTCGTGCTGCAGGAGCTGTTATTCTTGAGCCAATCATGAAAATCGAAGTTATTACTCCAGAAGAAAACATGGGGGATATCGTAGGTGACTTGAACCGTCGTAGAGGTCAAGTAAATGACATGGGCGATAGAAATGGTGCAAAAACAATCAAAGCAGATGTGCCATTATCAGAAATGTTTGGATATGTAACTACATTAAGAACATTGTCATCTGGTAGAGCAACTTCTACTATGGAGTTTTCACATTATGCAGAAACACCTTCTAATATTTCAGAAGCTGTAATCAAAAAAGCAAAAGGTAACGCTTAATTTTTAAGAAAATGAGTCAAAAAATCAGAATAAAATTAAAATCTTACGATCACAATTTAGTAGACAAGTCTGCTGAGAAGATTGTAAAAACTGTAAAAAGTACAGGTGCTGTGGTAACGGGTCCAATTCCATTACCAACACACAAAAAGATTTTTACCGTATTACGTTCTCCACACGTTAATAAAAAATCAAGAGAGCAATTCGAATTAAGTTCATACAAGAGATTGTTAGATATCTACAGTTCTTCTTCAAAAACGATCGATGCTTTAATGAAATTAGAATTACCAAGCGGAGTAGAAGTAGAAATCAAAGTTTAGTGATTTAGATTGCAACATCGCAATACATAGAAAAAACCGTTAATGTTTTTTAAGCATTACGGTTTTTTTCTTGTCAAAATTAGTTCGTAAAAACTTCATTTTTTATGGAAATATACGGTAACTAATTATTTTTGCGATAATTAAAAAATAATTTATATATTTGCACCCTCAAAATGAGTAGTGTGCGAATACTATTTATTGTATAAATAAGAGTTTAATTAATTAATTAGTTTAATATGTCTGGGTTAATCGGAAGAAAAATTGGCATGACTAGCATCTTTGACGAGAATGGAAAAAACATTCCATGTACCGTTATTGAGTGTGGTCCATGCGTTGTTACCCAAGTCAGAACCATTGAAGTAGACGGATATTCTGCCATTCAATTAGGTTTCGATGACAAAGCTGAAAAACGTGCTATTAAAGCTGAGTTAGGTCACTTTAAGAAAGCGGGAACAGCTGCGAAGAAAAAAGTCGTTGAATTCAAAGGTTTTGAAGAGGAGTACAAATTAGGCGATGTAATCGCTGTTGACTTATTCGCTGAAGGTGAATTTGTTGATGTGGTAGGAGTTTCTAAAGGTAGAGGATTCCAAGGGGTTGTAAAACGTCATGGTTTTGGCGGTGTTGGACAAGCGACACACGGTCAACACAACCGTTTAAGAGCACCTGGTTCTGTAGGAGCTTCATCTTATCCATCTAGAGTATTCAAAGGAATGCGTATGGCTGGAAGAATGGGAGGAGATAATGTAACAGTACAAAACCTTAGAGTTTTAAAAGTGGTTGGTGAGAAAAATCTTTTAGTAATAAAAGGTTGTGTTCCAGGTCACAAAAACTCTTATGTAATCATTCAGAAGTAATGGAAGTAAAAGTTTTAGATATCAACGGAAAAGAAACTGGAAGAAAAGTACAACTTTCTGATTCAGTTTTCGCAATTGAGCCTAACAAGCATGCGGTTTATCTTGATGTTAAGCAATACTTAGCAAATCAAAGACAAGGAAACCACAAAGCTAAAGAAAGAGCTGAAGTTGCTGGAAGTACTCGTAAAATCAAAAAACAAAAAGGAACAGGAACGGCTCGTGCTGGTTCTGCAAAAAAACCTTTGTTTAAAGGTGGGGGTACTGTTTTTGGACCAAGACCAAGAAGCTATTCATTCAAATTGAACAAAAACTTAAAAAGATTAGCGCGTAAATCGGCTTTTTCTTTAAAAGTAAAAGAGTCAAATTTGATCGTAGTGGAAGACTTTACATTTGAAACACCAAGCACTAAAAATTTCATTAACGTATTGAAGTCTTTAGGGTTAGAGAATAAAAAATCTTTATTTGTGTTGGGTGATTCAAATAAAAATGTATATTTGTCGTCACGCAATTTAAAGGCGTCTAGCGTTGTAACTACTTCAGAATTAAGTACTTATGCAGTATTAAATGCAAAAAGTTTAGTTCTTTTAGAAGGTGCAATAGACGGAATTGAAGCTAATTTAAGTAAATAATAAGATTATGAGTATCATAATTAAGCCTATTATAACTGAGAAAATAACTAAAGATGGTGAAATTTTTAACCGTTTTGGTTTTGTAGTTGCTAAAACTGCTAACAAAATTCAGATTAAAAATGCTGTGGAAGCAGCTTTTGGTGTGAATGTAGTAGCAGTAAACACAATGAATTACAGAGCTGATAGAAGTGTTAAATATACCAAAAGTGGTTTAATCAGTGGGAAAACAAATGCTTACAAGAAAGCAGTTGTTCAAGTTCAAGAGGGAGAAACAATAGATTTTTATACTAATATCTAATAGAAAATGTCAGTTAGAAAATTAAAACCTATTACCCCGGGTCAGCGATTTAGAGTTGTGAATAGCTTTGACACTATTACAACTGATAAGCCGGAGCGTTCATTGATCGCACCGAAAAAAAACTCTGGAGGTAGAAATAGTCAAGGAAAGATGACCATGCGTTATACAGGCGGTGGTCACAAACAAAAGTATCGTATTATTGATTTTAAAAGAGCTAAAGTTGGTATTCCAGCTACAGTTAAAACAATTGAGTACGATCCAAATCGTTCAGCTTTTATTTCATTATTGTTCTATGCTGATGGAGCTAAAACTTACATCATTGCACAAAATGGATTACAAGTTGGACAAACCGTAGTTTCAGGTGAAGATGCAGCTCCAGAAATTGGAAATGCAATGCCTTTAAGTAAAATTCCTCTAGGAACTGTTATTTCGTGTATCGAATTACGACCAGGTCAAGGAGCTGTTATTGCTCGTTCTGCAGGAACATTTGCTCAATTAATGGCAAGAGATGGAAAATATGCAACGATTAAAATGCCATCAGGTGAGACAAGATTAATCTTGTTGACTTGTTCAGCAACAATTGGAGCAGTTTCTAACTCAGACCACCAATTAATCGTATCAGGTAAAGCTGGTAGATCAAGATGGTTAGGTAGAAGACCAAGAACTAGACCAGTAGCAATGAACCCAGTTGATCACCCAATGGGAGGTGGTGAAGGACGTTCATCTGGAGGTCATCCACGTTCTAGAAAAGGTTTACCTGCTAAAGGTTATAGAACTCGTTCTAAAGTTAACCCGAGTAATAAGTATATTGTAGAACGTAGAAAGAAATAATTAGATAGACATGGCACGTTCATTAAAAAAAGGACCATTTGTTCACTATAAATTAGAGAAGAAAGTTCAAGAAAATATTGCAGGTGGTAATAAAGGTGTTGTAAAGACTTGGTCTAGAGCATCTATGATTACTCCAGATTTCGTTGGGCAGACTATCGCAGTTCACAATGGTCGTCAATTTGTTCCAGTTTATGTTACTGAGAACATGGTAGGACACAAATTAGGAGAGTTTTCACCAACAAGATCTTTTAGAGGTCATGCTGGGGCTAAAAATAAAGGTAAAAAATAAGAAGCAATGGGAGTTCGTAAAAGAGAAACTGCAGACGCAAGAAAAGAGGCTAACAAGTCTATTGCTTTTGCTAAATTAAATAACTGTCCAACTTCACCTAGAAAAATGCGTTTAGTTGCAGATTTAGTAAGAGGTCAGAAAGTTGAACTAGCTCTTAATATTTTAAGATTTAGTCAAAAAGAAGCTTCAAGAAAATTAGAAAAATTGTTGTTATCTGCCATAAATAATTATGTACAGAAAAACGAAGATGCTAATTTAGAAGAAGCAGGCTTATTTGTAAAAACGATTACTGTTGACGGTGGAATGATGTTGAAAAGACTTCGTCCAGCTCCACAAGGTCGTGCACACAGAATTAGAAAGCGTTCTAATCACGTAACCATCGTGTTAGGATCAAATAATAACACACAAAGCAATTAATAAACAGTATGGGACAAAAGACAAATCCAATAGGAAATAGACTTGGTATCATCAGAGGATGGGACTCAAACTGGTATGGAGGTAATGACTACGGTGATAAAATCGCTGAAGATTACAAAATCAGAAAATATATCCATGCACGTTTATCAAAAGCGAGTGTATCAAAAATAATTATCGAGAGAACTTTAAAACTTGTAACCGTTACTATCACTACTGCTAGACCTGGTATCATTATCGGAAAAGGTGGTCAAGAGGTAGACAAGTTGAAAGAAGAACTTAAGAAAATTACTGACAAAGAAGTTCAAATTAACATCTTTGAAATTAAAAGACCTGAACTTGATGCTTACTTAGTAGGTACAAGTATTGCTCGTCAAATTGAAAGTAGAATTTCATACAGAAGAGCAATTAAAATGGCTATTGCTGCTGCTATGCGTATGAACGCAGAAGGTATCAAAGTGCAAATTTCTGGTCGTTTGAATGGTGCAGAAATGGCACGTTCAGAAAATTTTAAAGAAGGAAGAATTCCTTTGTCAACTTTCAGAGCTGATATTGATTATTCATTAGCTGAAGCACATACTACTTATGGTAGAATGGGTATCAAAGTATGGATAATGAAAGGTGAGGTTTATGGAAAAAGAGATCTTTCTCCGTTAGTAGGAATGGACAAACAAAAGTCTAAACCTTCAGGATCTTCTGCTCCAAAAAGAGATGGAAATAAGCCAAACGCACGCAAAAGAAAGTAATTATTTAAACTAAAGAAAAAATGTTACAGCCTAAAAGAACAAAATACCGTAAGGTACAGAAAGGTAGAATGAAAGGCGTTTCTCAAAGAGGACACGAACTTTCAAATGGAATGTTTGGTATCAAATCTTTAGATTCTTCATTTATTACTTCTCGTCAGATTGAGGCGGCTCGTATTGCAGCGACTCGTTTTATGAAAAGAGAAGGTCAATTGTGGATCAAAATATTTCCAGATAAACCAATTACCAAGAAACCCTTAGAAGTACGTATGGGTAAAGGTAAAGGTGCAGTTGAATATTGGGCTGCAGTTGTTAAACCTGGTAAAATTATGTTTGAAGTTGGAGGAGTTCCTCTATCGGTTGCAAAAGAGGCATTGCGTCTTGCAGCTCAAAAACTTCCTGTTAAAACTAAGTTTATCGTTGCTAGAGATTTCGAAGCATAATCAAAATTTATTATGAAACAATCAGAAATTAAAAATCTATCTGCAGCTGAGTTACAAACACAACTTAGTCAGTTAAAGAAAACGTATACCGACCTAAAAAATGCTCACGCTATTTCGCCGATCCAAAATCCACTTCAATTGAGAGGATTAAGAAGATCAGTTGCGAGATTACACACAGAGTTAACTAAAAGAGAGTTACAATAATTGTATGCTAGCTGAAAGATGGAAAAAAGAAATTTAAGAAAAGAGAGAATTGGTGTGGTGACATCAAACAAAATGGAAAAATCTATTGTTGTGTCACAAACTACAAAAGTTAAACACCCATTATACGGTAAGTTCGTGTTAAAAACAAAGAAATATGTTGCGCACGACGAAACAAACGATTGCAATATTGGCGATACAGTAAAGATCATGGAAACACGACCTTTATCTAAATCAAAATGTTGGAGATTAGTTGAAATCATTGAAAGAGCTAAGTAATTATGGTACAACAAGAGTCAAGATTAAAAGTAGCAGATAACACAGGAGCGAAAGAAGTACTTACGATCCGTGTTTTAGGAGGAACGAAACGTCGTTATGCCTCTGTTGGTGACAAAATTGTAGTTTCAATTAAAGATGCTACTCCAAACGGAAACGTTAAAAAAGGAGCGGTTTCAACTGCAGTTGTTGTACGTACCAAAAAAGAAGTGAGAAGAGCTGATGGATCTTACATCCGTTTTGACGATAACGCATGTGTATTGTTAAACGCTGCAGGAGAAATGAGAGGAACTCGTGTTTTTGGTCCGGTTGCCAGAGAACTTCGTGAAAAACAATTCATGAAAATTGTATCATTAGCACCAGAAGTGCTTTAATTCTTATACAAATGATAAAGCTAAAAATAAAATCAGGAGATATCGTAAGAGTTATTGCTGGAGACCATAAAGGTTCTGAAGGTAAAATTGTACGAGTACTTCGTGAGAAAAACAAAGCGATTGTTGAAGGAGTGAACATGGTTTCAAAACATACTAAACCAAGTGCAAAAAACCCTCAAGGAGGAATCGTAAAAAAAGAAGCTCCTATTCATGTGTCTAATTTGTCTTTAATTGACCCAAAGTCAAAACAAGTGACTAAAGTTGGTTTCAAACAAGAAGGAGACAAGAAAGTGAGATTTTCAAAAAAATCTAATCAAGTATTATAGTTATGGCATATATTCCTAGACTAAAAGAAGAATATAAGAGCAGAGTAATTGCAGCTCTTAAAGAAGAATTCGGTTACAAAAATGTGATGCAAGTTCCTAAACTTGAGAAAATTGTTGTAAGCCGTGGTGTTGGTGCAGCTGTATCTGACAAAAAGTTAGTAGATTACGCTGTTGAAGAAATGACAAAAATTACGGGACAAAAAGCTGTGGCTACCATCTCTAAGAAAGACGTTGCGTCTTTTAAATTAAGAAAAGGAATGCCAATTGGAGCTAAAGTTACGTTACGTGGCGAAAGAATGTATGAATTCTTAGATAGATTGATTACATCATCTTTACCACGTGTTAGAGATTTCAGCGGAATTAAATCTACTGGTTTTGACGGTAGAGGTAATTATAACTTAGGTGTTTTAGAACAAATCATTTTCCCAGAAATTGATATTGATAAAGTAAATAAAATATCGGGTTTTGATATTACTTTCGTAACGTCTGCTCAAACAGATAAAGAAGCAAAATCATTATTAGCGGAATTAGGATTACCTTTTAAAAAGAATTAAGATATGGCTAAAGAATCAATGAAAGCCCGTGAGGTAAAGAGACAAGCAGTTGTAGACAAATATGCTGAAAAAAGAAAAGCGCTTAAAGCTGCTGGAGATTTTGAAGCGTTGCAAAAATTACCTAAAAATGCTTCTCCTGTTCGTTTGCGCAACCGTTGTAAATTAACTGGTAGACCAAGAGGGTATATGCGTCAATTCGGTCTTTCTCGTGTTACGTTCCGTGAAATGGCTAACCAAGGATTAATTCCAGGTGTTAAAAAAGCATCTTGGTAATCTCGCAAAAAGTTATTACTTTTGCAATCCAAATAAAAGTTTAATTGGTTAAAGGTTCAATGAGTGAGTACTTTTTGAAAACCATAGCCGCAAATTTATACATATGTATACAGATCCAATTGCCGATTATCTAACACGTGTTAGAAATGCAGTGAGAGCCAATCACAAAGTGGTTGAAATTCCTGCTTCTAATATGAAGAAAGAAATCACAAAAATTTTATTCGATCAAGGGTATATTTTAAGTTACAAATTTGAAGACAACTCGGTTCAGGGTTCCATCAAAATTGCACTTAAATATGATAAAGACACGAAAGAGTCAGTTATCAAAGATATCCAAAGAATTAGTAAACCAGGTTTACGTAAATATGCAAGTTCCGCTAACCTTCCAAGAATCTTAAACGGTTTAGGTATTGCTATTGTTTCTACATCAAAAGGATTGATGACTGGAAAACAAGCTAAGCAATTAAATGTTGGTGGTGAAGTAATTTGTTACGTATATTAATAATAAAGACGAGACAATGTCAAGAATAGGTAAAAATCCAATTGCAATTCCAGCTGGAGTAACTGTAGAAGTTAAGGATGCTGTAATTACAGTTAAAGGAAAATTAGGCGAGCTTACTCAAGAATTTTCTGATGTAACGGTTAAAATCGAGGATAACCATGTTATCGTTGAGCGTTCTTCAGATCATAAAGATGAGAGAGCGAAACACGGACTTTATCGTGCCTTAATCAACAACATGATTGTAGGTGTATCTGAAGGTTTCACAAAAGAATTAGAACTAGTAGGAGTTGGTTATAGAGCTTCTAATGCAGGTCAAAAATTAGACTTAGCTTTAGGATTTTCACACAACATCGTATTGGAAGTAGTTTCTGAAGTGAAAGTAGAAACAATTTCAGAGAAAGGTAAAAACCCGATAGTGAAATTATCATCATTCGACAAACAATTATTAGGTCAAGTAGCTGCGAAGATCAGAGGTTTCCGCAAACCTGAACCATATAAAGGAAAAGGAGTTAAGTTTGTAGGAGAAGAACTAAGAAGAAAAGCAGGTAAATCAGCTTAAAAAGTAAGACTATGTCATTAACGAAATCTGAAAGAAGACAAAGAATTAAGTTCAGAATCAGAAAGATTGTAAGCGGAACTGCTGCTCAACCAAGACTTTCTGTATTCAGAAGTAATAAAGAAATCTATGCACAAATCATAGATGATGTTAACGGTACAACTTTAGTTGCAGCTTCATCGAGAGATAAAGGTGTTGCTCAAGGAACTGCTGTTGAAACTGCAAAAGCAGTGGGTAAATTAGTTGCTGAAAAAGCACTTAAAGCAGGTATTTCAACAATCTCTTTTGATAGAGGTGGGTATTTATACCATGGACGTGTGAAATCATTAGCTGAAGGCGCTAGAGAAGCTGGACTTAAATTCTAAGAAATTATGTATCATAATTATAAAAACGTAGAGATTGTAAAACCAGGAGGTCTTGAATTAAAAGACCGTTTGGTGAGTGTAAATCGTGTTACTAAAGTTACTAAAGGAGGTAGAGCATTTGGTTTCTCTGCTATCGTAGTAGTTGGTGATGAGAACGGTGTAGTAGGTCATGGATTAGGAAAATCTAAAGATGTTTCTGAAGCTATTGCAAAAGCAGTAGAAGATGCAAAGAAAAATCTTGTGAGAATTCCTCTTCAAGGACAATCTGTTCCACATGAACAAAAAGGTAAATTTGGTGGTGCTAGAGTATTCTTAATGCCCGCTTCACACGGTACTGGAGTAATTGCTGGTGGTGCTGTTCGTGCGGTATTAGAATCTGTAGGTGTACACGATGTATTATCTAAATCACAAGGTTCATCTAACCCTCATAACGTGGTAAAAGCAACTTTTGATGCTTTATTACAAATGAGAAGTGCTGTAACTATTGCGAAACAAAGAGGAGTATCTTTAGAAAAAGTATTCAAAGGTTAATTAACAGGAAATCATGGCAAAATTAAAAGTAAAACAAGTAAGAAGTAAAATCAATTGTCCTCTTGATCAAAAGAGAACTTTGGAAGCTTTAGGTCTTCGTAAAATGGGACAAGTTGTTGAGCATGATGCAAATCCTGCTATCCTTGGAATGGTAAATAAAGTTAAACACTTAGTTTCTATTGAAGAAACTAAATAACACTATACAGTTATGAATTTAAGTAACTTACAACCAGCTGAAGGTTCGGTTCACAACCAAAATAAGCGAGTAGGTAGAGGAGAAGGTTCTGGTAAAGGTGGTACCGCTGCACGTGGACACAAAGGGGCTAAGTCTCGTTCTGGATATTCAAAGAAAATTGGTTTTGAAGGTGGTCAAATGCCACTTCAAAGACGTGTGCCTAAGTTTGGTTTCAAGAATATTAATAGAGTAGAATATCAAGGTATCAATCTTGATTCGTTACAATTATTAGTAGAAAACGGAGTAGTTACAGATACAGTTGATTTTACTGTATTTGTTGATACGCGTTTGGCTACAAAAAATAGCTTAGTAAAGATTTTAGGAAGAGGTGAGCTAAAAACAAAACTTAAAGTAAGTGCTCACAAATTTACTGCATCTGCAAAAGCGGCTATAGAGGCTGCTGGTGGAGAAGCTGTAACTTTATAATCTTTTAGTAAAATGAAGAAATTTATAGATTCATTCATCAACGTTTGGAAAATTGAAGAGTTAAAAAATAGAATTTTATTGACTCTTGGATTGTTATTAGTGTATCGTTTTGGTGCACAAGTAACTCTTCCGGGTATTGATGCTACTAAATTGACTAATCTTACAAACCAAACGGATGAAGGTATTGGATGGTTAATTAATGTGTTTACAGGAGGCGCTTTTTCGCAAGCTTCTGTATTTGCATTGGGAATCATGCCGTATATCTCTGCTTCTATTGTAGTTCAATTAATGGGAATTGCAGTACCTTATTTGCAAAAATTACAAAAAGATGGTGAAAGTGGAAGAAAGAAAATTAACCAAATTACAAGATGGTTAACAATCTTAATTACACTAGTTCAAGGGCCAGGTTATATTTATAACTTATACAACACGTTGCCTGGTGAGGCTTTCATGTTAGGAGCTGGTTCTTTCCCGTTTTTGTTTTCATCGGTACTTATCTTAGTTACAGGTACTATTTTTGCGATGTGGTTAGGAGAGAAAATTACCGACAAAGGTATTGGTAATGGTATATCTTTATTGATAATGGTGGGTATTATTGCTAGAATGCCACAAGCATTTATTCAAGAGTTTTCGTCAAGAACCGCTCAAACAAATGGTGGTCCATTGATGATTGTTATTGAATTGATCTTATGGTTTTTAGTAATTATAGCTTGTATCCTATTAGTAATGGCTGTTAGAAAAATTCCAGTTCAGTATGCTAGACGTACAGTTTCTGGAGATTTTGAAGAAGACATGATGGGAGGAAATAGACAATTTATTCCTTTGAAATTGAATGCATCTGGTGTTATGCCGATCATTTTTGCTCAAGCAATTATGTTTATTCCAGCTGCGGTTTCAGGTTTATCTAAATCTGATAGCGCGCTATCAATAGCAGCAATGTTCAACGATCCATTCGGATTGGTATATAATATTGTTTTTGCTTTGTTAATCGTAATTTTTACGTATTTTTACACCGCAATTACAGTACCTACCAACAAAATGGCTGATGATTTGAAAAGAAGCGGTGGATTTATTCCAGGTGTTAAACCAGGAATTGAAACCGGAGATTACCTAGATAAAATAATGTCATTAATTACCTTTCCAGGTTCGTTATTTCTTGCTTTAATTGCTGTGTTCCCAGCGGTAGCAGTAAGTTTACTTGGAGTTCAAGGAGCATGGGGTTATTTTTATGGTGGTACTTCTTTACTAATCATGGTTGGAGTTGCAATAGATACTATTCAACAAATAAATTCTTATTTATTGAATAAACACTATGATGGTTTGATGAAAAGTGGTAAAAATAGAAAAGCAGTAGCTTAATTTTTATGGCAAAGCAATCAGCAATAGAACAAGACGGAACAATCGTAGAAGCATTGTCAAATGCTATGTTTCGTGTAGAGTTAGAAAACGGACATGTTGTAATTGCTCATATATCTGGTAAGATGCGTATGCATTATATTAAATTATTACCAGGTGACAAGGTGAAACTTGAAATGAGTCCTTACGATTTGTCTAAAGCAAGAATTACTTATAGATACTAAAGCTATTAAAATGAAAGTAAGAGCATCAGTTAAAAAGAGAAGTGCCGAGTGCATTATTGTACGTAGAAAAGGAAGATTATACGTTATTAACAAAAAGAATCCTAGATTTAAACAAAGACAAGGATAATTATGGCAAGAATTGCAGGGGTAGATATACCTAAACAGAAAAGAGGAATCATTGCTTTAACATACATATTTGGTATTGGTAAAAGCAGAGCTAAAGATATTTTAGCTAAAGCTCAAGTGAGCGAAGACAAGAAAGTTCAAGATTGGAATGACGACGAGATCGGAGCAATCCGTGACGCGGTGTCATACTTTAAAATTGAAGGAGAATTGCGTTCAGAAATTCAATTAAACATCAAACGTTTAATGGATATCGGATGTCAAAGAGGTATTCGTCACAGATCTGGTCTTCCATTAAGAGGACAAAGAACTAAAAACAACTCTAGAACAAGAAAAGGTAAGAGAAAAACTGTTGCTAACAAGAAAAAAGCAACTAAATAATAAGTAATAATATGGCTAAAGCAACTGCAAAAAAACGTAAAGTTATCGTTGAATCTTCGGGTGAAGCGCATATTAATGCTACTTTTAACAACATCATCATTTCTTTGACTAATAAGAAAGGTGAAGTAATTTCTTGGTCTTCAGCTGGTAAAATGGGCTTCAGAGGTTCTAAAAAGAATACGCCTTATGCTGCTCAAATGGCTGCAGAAGATTGTAGCAAAGTAGCTCTTGAAGCTGGACTAAAGAAAGTAAAAGTATATGTGAAAGGTCCAGGAAATGGAAGAGAATCTGCTATCAGATCCATTCATAATTCTGGAGTTGAAGTTACAGAAATCATTGATGTAACTCCAATGCCACATAACGGATGTCGTCCTCCGAAAAGAAGAAGAGTATAATTTAAGTATAACATAGGTAGGTTTAAAATTATCGAAGGATATAGACCTGAATTCATAATTCCTACCTTTTTTAAAGTTTTTAAAATGGCAAGATATACTGGTCCAAAAACAAAAATTGCTCGTAAATTTGGCGAAGCAATATTCGGAGAAGACAAAGCCTTCGAAAAAAGAAATTACCCTCCAGGGCAACATGGTTTGGCTAAAAAGAGAGGTAAAAAATCTGAATATGCAGTTCAGTTAATGGAAAAGCAAAAAGCGAAGTACACTTACGGAATTCTTGAAAAACAATTCAGAAATTTATTTAAAAAAGCATCTGCTGCTTCTGGAGTAACAGGTGAAATTTTACTTCAATTATGTGAAGCTCGTTTAGATAATGTTGTTTACAGAATGGGTATTGCTCCTTCTCGTAGAGCAGCACGTCAAATCGTAGTTCACAGACACATCACTGTTAATGGTGAATTAGTAAACGTTCCTTCTTATCACTTAAAAGCAGGTGACAAAGTAGCGGTTCGTGAAAAATCTAAATCTCTTGAAGCTATCGATCGTTCTTTAGCTAGTGCTTCTCAAGTTTATGAGTGGATCACTTGGAACAATGATACTAAAGAAGGTACTTTCGTTTCTGTACCTCAAAGACTTCAAATTCCAGAAAATATTAAAGAACAACTAATCGTTGAGTTGTATAACAAATAATAATTGACATTAGTCGAAAGTATGGCAATATTTAATTTTCAAAAGCCCGATAAAGTTATCATGATCGATTCCACCGATTTTGAAGGTAAATTCGAATTTAGACCTTTAGAACCTGGTTATGGATTGACTGTTGGTAATGCACTTAGAAGAGTTTTGCTTTCTTCGCTTGAAGGATATGCAATTACATCCGTTAGAATTGAAGGAGTAGAACATGAGTTCTCTACTATTTCTGGTGTAGTTGAAGATGTAACAGAAATTATCTTAAATCTTAAGCAAGTACGTTTCAAACGTCAAATTGAAGATATTGATAACGAATCTGTTTCTATCTCTCTTTCAGGAAAAGATAAGATTACTGCAGGTGATTTTCAAAAATTCATTTCTGGTTTTCAAGTGTTAAACCCTGATTTAGTGATCTGTAATTTAGATAGTAAAACTACGCTAAATATGGAACTTTCTATCGAAAAAGGTAGAGGGTATGTTCCTGCAGAAGAGAACAAAAAATCAAATGCTCCAATGGGAACTATTTTTACAGATTCTATTTACACACCAGTAAAGAATGTAAAATACTCTATTGAGAATTTCCGTGTGGAACAAAAAACGGATTATGAAAAATTAGTTTTTGAAATCATTACCGATGGATCTATTCATCCTAAAGATGCATTAACTGAGGCAGCTAAAACGTTGATTCACCACTTTATGTTGTTTTCTGACGAAAGAATCACACTTGAGGCAGATGAAATTGCTCAAACTGAGTCTTACGATGAAGAATCACTTCACATGAGACAATTATTGAAAACTAAGTTAGTAGATATGGACTTATCTGTTAGAGCATTAAATTGTCTTAAAGCAGCTGAAGTTGATACCTTAGGTGATTTGGTTTCTTTCAACAAGAACGACTTAATGAAGTTCCGTAATTTTGGTAAAAAATCATTAACTGAATTAGATGAGTTAGTGGCTAATAAAAACCTAACTTTCGGAATGGATCTTACTAAATATAAATTAGATAAAGAGTAATTGCTTCATATTTTGCGCTCCATTATGGATTGATGCAAGATGAAGATAAAAAAAACACGTCATGAGACACGGAAAAAAATTCAATCATTTAAGTAGACAAAAAGGACACAGAAGAGCTATGTTGGCTAATATGGCTTGTTCTTTAATCGAACATAAACGTATCAACACTACTGTTGCTAAAGCGAAAGCTTTAAAACAATTTGTTGAACCATTAGTTACAAAATCAAAAGAAGATACTACTCACAATCGTCGTACCGTTTTCTCTTACTTAAGAGATAAATATGCGGTTACTGAATTGTTCAGAGAAGTTGCTGCTAAAGTAGGTGATCGTCCAGGAGGATACACTCGTATCATCAAATTAGGAAATCGTTTAGGAGATAACGCTGACATGGCAATGATTGAGTTAGTAGATTTCAATACCATTTACAACGGTGGTAAAAAAGAAGTGAAGAAAACAACCCGTCGTGGTAAAGCTAAAAAAGCAGAAGGTACTCCTGAAGCTCCTGCAGCTGACACTACTGTTGCTGATCAAACAGAAGCAACTTCTTCAACATCTGAAGCTACTGAATAATCATGAAACCATTCATGTAACAATAATAAGGATAGACTTTTTAAGTTTATCCTTTTTTTTTGGTTTTACGAATCAAACAGTTGAAAAAAACAACTTTTATAACTAAATTTGCAATCACAACTACACTACACAATGAAATACAACAATCGCGCAAAAGCCGTTTTATTGCTAAAAGACGGAACTGTTTTTCACGGAAAATCGATCGGAATTGAGGGGGTAACTTTTGGAGAAGTTGCTTTCAATACTGGAACTACTGGGTATCAAGAAATTTTTACCGATCCTTCCTATTTTGGACAAATCATGGTTACTACCAATGCTCATATTGGAAACTATGGTGTCAATGAAAAAGAAGTTGAGTCTGATTCGGTGAAAATATCTGGACTGGTTTGTAAAAACTTTAGTTTTAATTATTCACGTGAAGATGCTGCTGAAAGTTTGTTTGACTATTTGAACAAGCAAAACCTTATTGTTATTTCTGATGTTGATACCAGAGCCTTGGTGAGTTATATTCGTGACAATGGAGCTATGAATGCTGTCATTTGTACGGATGGAACACCCATTGAAGTGTTGAAAGAAAAATTAACCCAAGTTCCCGATATGAATGGCTTGGAATTGGCGTCTAAAGTTTCAACCACTACACCTTATTTCTTCGGTGATGAAACTGCTAAATATAAAATTGCTGCTCTTGATTTAGGGATTAAAACGAATATATTGCGCAATCTCGCTAAAAGAGATTGTTACATCAAAGTATTTCCATACAATGCTTCATTTGAAGCGTTGAAAGCTTTTAATCCTGATGGTTATTTCTTGTCCAATGGTCCTGGTGATCCAGAACCTTTAGTTACAGCTCAAGAAGTAGCCCGCCAAATATTAAATGAAAACAAACCGTTGTTTGGTATTTGTTTGGGACACCAAATCATTGGTTTAGCTAATGGTATTTCGACCTACAAAATGTTCAACGGACACCGTGGGATTAATCACCCGGTTAAAAATGTGATCACCGGAAAAGGAGAAATTACTTCTCAAAATCATGGATTTGCTATTGTCAGAGAGGATTTAGACAAGCATCCTGATTTTGAATTGACTCACGAACATTTAAATGATGGAACTGTAGCAGGTATGCGCATGAAATCTAAAAATTGTTTTTCTGTGCAATACCATCCCGAAGCTAGTCCGGGACCTCACGATTCGAGCTATTTGTTCGATCAATTTATCGAAAATATTAAAACTGCAACCAACTAAAACGTTATCGTTTATAAGTTTTTTGAATTTCATAATATGGTTCAATTTTAAGTTTTAAATTTGTTATTATTCTTAAAATACTAACTAAAAAAATATAAAATGAGTATTATCATAAAAGTACACGCTAGACAAATTTTAGATTCTCGTGGTAATCCAACTGTTGAAGTGGATGTAATTACAGAGAATGGTATATTAGGCCGTGCGGCTGTTCCTAGTGGCGCATCTACTGGTGAACACGAAGCAGTTGAACTTCGTGATGGTGGTAAATCATACATGGGCAAAGGCGTGTTGAAAGCAGTTGAAAATGTAAATACAAAAATCGCAGAAGCCGTAGTTGGAATGTCGGTTTTTGAACAAAATCTTATCGATCGCATCATGATCGATTTAGACGGTACAGCCAATAAATCGAATTTGGGTGCTAATGCTATTCTAGGGGTTTCTCTTGCGGTGGCAAAAGCTGCTGCTAACGAATTAGGTATGCCATTGTACCGTTATGTCGGAGGGGTTTCTGCAAATACGTTACCAGTTCCAATGATGAATATCATTAACGGTGGCTCGCATTCTGATGCGCCAATCGCTTTTCAAGAATTCATGATCATGCCAGTTAAAGCAAAAAATTTCACACATGCCATGCAAATGGGTACTGAAATTTTCCACAACCTTAAAAAAGTATTACACGATAGAAATTTATCAACTGCTGTTGGTGACGAAGGTGGTTTTGCTCCCAATTTAGCGGGTGGTACAGAAGATGCTTTGGATTCAATTAAATTAGCGGTAACCAATGCTGGTTATACTTTTGGCGACGATGTAATGATTGCTTTGGACTGTGCAGCTTCTGAATTTTATGTTAATGGAAACTATGATTATACTAAATTTGAAGGGGCTACCGGAAAAGTTAGAACATCAAAAGAGCAAGCAGAATATTTAGCGGAATTAGCGGCAAATTATCCAATTATATCCATCGAAGATGGAATGTTTGAAGACGATTGGGAAGGTTGGAAATTATTGACGGAAAAAATTGGAGATAAAGTACAATTGGTTGGAGATGATTTATATGTGACCAATGTAGAACGTTTGTCACGCGGCATACAACAAGGAATTGCCAATTCAATTTTGATTAAAGTAAATCAAATTGGTACCTTAACGGAAACAATTGCAGCAGTAAACATGGCGCACAATGCTGGTTATACCTCAGTAATGTCACACCGTTCTGGAGAAACAGAAGACAATACTATCGCTGATTTAGCTGTCGCATTAAACTGTGGTCAAATCAAAACAGGTTCGGCTTCACGTTCTGATCGTATGGCAAAATACAATCAATTGTTACGTATCGAGGAAGAATTAGCTGATGTTGCTTATTTTCCAGGTGTAAATGCATTTAAAATAAAACGATAACACCTTTATTCTTATAAGGCATTCGATTGTTTCGTCTATTCGTAAGCGCGAAACAATTTCAAAATAAGAAACCCTCTCAGAAAGTATTTTTTTGAGAGGGTTTTTATATATAGTAAATAACCATAAAATAATGTTATTTTCTTTATCGTTTGCGGATTAATTGTTAAATTCGCATGTTACTTATAAAAAATTCTAAAAACATCCAATAATCATATGTCAAAAATTGCAATATTAGAACTTGATGGCAAAAAATACGAGTTTCCTGTTATCGTAGGAACTGAAAACGAGGTTGCCATTGATATCGACAAATTACGTAGTGCTTCGGGCGCTATCACAATTGATCCAGGATATAAAAACTCAGGATCATGCAAGAGTGAAATTACTTTTTTAGATGGAGAAGAAGGTATCCTTCGTTATAGAGGATATGCCATTGAAGATCTAGCTGATAAAGCTAATTTCCTTGAAGTTTCTTATTTATTAATTTTCGGAGAATTGCCAACAACTGCGCAATTAGAAAAATTTGAAAACGACATTCGTAAGTATACTTTAGTTAATGAAGAAATGAAAAACATCATTGATGGTTTTCCTAAAACAGCGCATCCAATGGGTGTGTTAGCTTCCTTGACAAGTGCATTGACGGCTTTCAATCCAAAGTCGGTAAATCCGCACAATGAAAAAGAAATGTATGAGGCCGTTTGTAAAACAATAGGTAAATTTTTAGTAATAGCTACATGGACGTACAGAAAATCTATGGGGTTTCCATTGAATTATTATGACAACACCAAAGGGTATGTAGAAAATTTTATGCGTTTGATGTTTGAATTGCCAACGGGCCCTTACAAAGCAGATCCGAAAGTAGTAGCAGCATTGGATAAATTATTTATTTTACACGCCGATCACGAACAAAATTGTTCTACTTCTACGGTTCGTATAGTAGGTTCTTCTCACGCAGGATTATTTGCTTCAATATCAGCTGGAGTTTCTGCCTTATGGGGTCCTTTGCATGGAGGAGCTAATCAGGCAGTTTTAGAAATGTTACAAGAAATCCATGATAATGGTGGTGATGTAGCCAAATTTGTATTAAAAGCGAAAGACAAAGATGATCCCTTCCGTTTGATGGGATTTGGACATCGTGTTTATAAAAATTTCGATCCAAGAGCAACTATTATTAAAAAGGCTGCAGATGATGTATTGACGGCTTTAGGGGTGGATGATCCATTGTTAGATATCGCAAAACAATTGGAAAAAGTAGCCTTGGAAGATGATTATTTCAAAGCAAGAAATTTATATCCAAACGTAGATTTCTATTCTGGAATTATTTATCGTGCTATGGGAATACCAGTTGAGATGTTCACGGTGTTGTTTGCTATTGGTCGTTTACCAGGTTGGATTGCCCAATGGAAAGAGATGCGCATCAACAAAGAACCAATTGGTCGTCCTAGACAAGTGTATACAGGTTATCCTTTACGTGATTTTAAAGACGTAAAAAACAGATAAATTTCAACCCATCTTACGATGGGTTTTTTTATGGTACATCCTAAATTTGATGCTGCTTTCTCAATGCAATTTCCTATATTTGCTTAGTAACGAAACCAATTCGTTTTTCAAAAAAAACAAGCATTATGTTGCCATTACATGTAAAAAATGAGACTTCCCAATTGCGGGCAGTAGTTTTAGGAACAGCCCAAAGTAATGGGCCAACACCCACCATTGAAGAGGCCTATGATCCAAAATCGTTAGAACATATCAAAGCAGGGACCTATCCATTAGAAGCAGATATGGTTCGAGAAATGCAAGCCTTCAAAGAAGTCTTTGAAAAATATGGGGTTACAGTCTATAGACCTGAAATTATTGAAAATTATAATCAAATTTTTACTCGGGATATTGGATTTGTAATTGATGATATTTTTATCAAAGCCAATATTTTACCTGATAGAGAGCGAGAATTGGATGCCATTCAATACGTAATTGATCAAATGGATCCCACAAAGGTAGTACGTCCGCCTGAAGAAGTGCATATTGAAGGCGGTGATGTAATGTTGTGGAACGATTATATTTTTGTAGGAACCTACAAGGGCTCTGACTACAAAGATTATATAACAGCAAGAACCAATTGGCAAGGGGTCAACTACATCAAAGAATTATTTCCCAATAAAATTGTAAAAGAGTTTGATTTAGTGAAATCAAAAATTGAACCACGAGATAATGCTTTACACTTGGATTGTTGTTTTCAACCCGTTGGAAATACTATGGGAATTATTTATAAAAGTGGTTTTCGAGAAGAAGCCGATTATATGTTTTTGGTAAAATTATTTGGGAAGGAAAATTTATTTCACATCGAAAGAGAAGAAATGTATCACATGAATTCCAACATATTTTCGATAGCTCCCGATGTAGTGGTTTCCGAGAAAAATTTCACTCGATTAAACGATTGGTTGCGAGAGCAGGGCTTTATTGTGGAAGAAATACCTTATGCAGAAATTGCAAAACAAGAAGGCTTGTTGCGATGTTCAACTTTGCCCTTGATTAGAGATTAATTAACCCTTATTTCAAGCACGAACTTCGGCTTGAAACATGAAATAAAAGAAGACATGAACCAAACTACAAACACTGTTCTTATGATTCGTCCGGTTGCCTTCCGCATGAACGAACAAACAGCAGTGAATAATTATTACCAAAAAGTACTCGATAATTTAACGCCAGCATCTGTAAATGCTAAAGCCCAAGAGGAGTTTGATACTTTTGTCCAAAAATTAAAAATGATCGGATTAAACGTTATTGTAATTGATGACACCCTTAGTCCTGATACTCCCGATAGTATTTTTCCCAACAATTGGATTTCATTTCATGAAAACGGAGATGTTGTTTTGTATCCCATGTTTGCAGAAAATCGCCGTTTAGAGCGAAGAGAAGATGTATTGGATCGATTGGAAGAAGAGGGATTTTTTATTAACGAAATAATGGACTATACTTCGGCTGAAGAGGATGCTATTTTCTTGGAGGGTACAGGTAGTATTGTTTTAGATAGAGCTAATGGAAAAGCCTATTGTGCCTTGTCGCCCAGAGCTGATGAAGAGTTGTTTATTGAGTTTTGTGAAGATTTTGAATTTACACCGGTTATCTTTGAAGCGTTTCAAACGGTTAATGGTGAAAGAAAACACATCTACCATACCAACGTAATTTTATGTGTTGGTGAAAACTTTGCTGTAATTTGTGCCGATTGTATCGATGATAAAAAAGAACGCAAAATGGTGCTAGACAGTTTAAAAGGCGACGAAAAAGAAGTAATTCTAATCAGTGAAGACCAAGTGAATAATTTTGCCGGAAACATGTTAGAAGTAAAAGGAACCGATGACCGACGCTTTTTAGTCATGAGTGCTTCAGCACATCAAAGTCTGACCAAAAAACAAGTCGCTCAGTTAGA
>DALYCS010000007.1:21551-22053 GCA_031973615.1 Flavobacterium sp.
GCCCGCTGTATGATGGCTGAAGTGTTTTTGCCAAAAGAATAGTTTTTACATAAGCACTAAAAAACCCAAATTTCAAGTAATGAAATTTGGGTTTTTTCATTTTTTCCAATTACAGTAACGTTTATACGCCTCGCACGATACTCAATACGGCACTAATAATATATTGGATACCAATAGCTATGGATAAAAATCCAATGATTCTTGATATTGCAACAATTCCAGAAGCTCCTAATATTTTAGCTAAATAATGAGCACTTCTGAGTACAAAGTAGATGGCAATAGCTACTACAAAAATAGCAAAAGATGACATTATAATTTCAATTGGATTGTGATGATCTTGGTAATAGGCAATTAATAATGAAATAGAGCCGGGTCCGGCTAGCATAGGCATAGCCAAGGGAGTCAAGGCAATGTCATTTCTGTTGTGTGCTTCTTCTTCAGCTTTTTTATCAATTCCTTTATTTTTGGAAAATTTCCCGTTCAACAATGAAAAACCCGAACT